>CABUHM010000179.1:0-3766 GCA_902491355.1 uncultured Eubacteriales bacterium | reverse complement strand
CTGCCAGGGTTTTCAGAAGATCGCACACCATGGGCATGAGAGCCGCGGGCACGGTGAGAATGATGAGCCTCCACTGCCCCTCGTAGCCGTAGCGCGCCACGGCGGCGACGGTCAGCCCCATGTACAGATAGGGGAACAGTCCGTCCACGATAATGGCGGCATACTGGAAAACCAGTTGAACTCCCTCGTGCAGGGTATCCCCCGCATAATAGGCGGCAAAATAGGCAAACACGGTGTATCCCAAAAAAGGAAGTGCAAAAAAGATGAGAAGGTTGTACCAAAGGCTCACCGTTTTCCGTTTCATGTGCTTTCCTCACTTTCTGCGCGCCGCCCGTTCACTGCGGGACCGTGCGGGTCGCGTCGGCTTTGCGCCGATCATCGTTTTTCGGTCGTGTCGTTCGCCGTTACATTTTCTGCGGCAAGACGGATCTCACGGTACATATACAGAGAGCCGAGCGCGAACGCCGGAATCTGTCGGCGTGACGCTTCCTCCAGTGCAAGTCGCACTGCGGTGTCCGCATCCGCGCACGGCGTTGCGGGAACGCCCGCATCGGAAAATGCCTGCGCATATGCCTCGGCGGAGAGGGCGCGCGGATTGTTGGGCGCGACGGTAAAGACGTGTGCCGTCAGAGGCGCGATGGTCGCGATCATGGTGCGGTAATCCTTGTCCGCCATCACACCCGACACCAGAACCACGTGTTCGGCTTTCAGGCATGCGGGGATGCTTTGCGCCACGGCGGCAATGCCCTGCGGATTGTGCCCGCCGTCATAAAACAGATCGGGATCGGTGTGCAGACGCTCAAAGCGTCCTTCCCAGTAGACATGCCCCAAGCCGCGTCGGATATCGTCGTCGGTGATATGCAGTCCTGCATCGCGCAACAGGGAAACGGCGCGCAGTACGGTCGCGGTGTTGGCGCGCTGGTAGGTGCCCGCCAAGGATACGTAGAGCTTCGGAAGCTCGGGACAGTCGTAATACGTGCCGTCGGCAGTATATTCCCGAACCGAAAGGCGGGACGGCTCCGTGCAGAAAAACGGACTGCCGCATGCCTGCGCCTTTTGCGCAATGATCGCGCGAACCGACTCGGTATTGCCGCCGTACAGGACGGGACACCCTTCCTTGATGATGCCCGCTTTCTCCGCCGCGATCTTTTCCACGGTATCGCCGAGGATCTTCATGTGATCCAGCGCAACGCCCGTGATGATCGAGAGCAGGGGGGATTTGATAATGTTGGTGGAATCCAGTCTGCCGCCCATGCCTGTCTCCAGCACCACGATGTCGCATCCGATCTTGCGAAAGCAGAGGAATCCGATGGCGGTGATCAGCTCAAACTCGGTGGGATGGGACGACATGTCCCGCGCGGCCTCTGCCGCCTGTTCAGTGCATGCGGTCAGAAGTTCTTCGGAAATGGGCTTGCCGTCGATCATGAAGCGCTCGCGGAAGTCCCAAAGGTAAGGCGATGTGAACATGCCGGTGCGGTAGCCCGCCGCACGCAGGACGGCATCCAGCATCACGCAGGTCGAGCCTTTGCCGTTGGTGCCCGCAACGTGTACAAACCGCAGATCATCCTGCGGATTTCCGAGACGCTCGCACAGCTCCCAAATACGTTCCAGCCCGGGACGGCTTCCCATCCAGCTGACGGAATGGATATAAGTTAAAGCCTCTTCGTAGGTCATCATTTTTCCTGTTCTCCCTGACATGTGCCGCAGATTCGGTTGATTTGCGCGGAAATTGCCTTGTTGCGCGTGATGACCCGAATGAGATAGATCTCAACGGCGGCGATGACAAGGTAGGTGGGGATGCGTAACCACAGGGACGAGATCTCGCGTCCGAACAGCGGGATGGTCACATAGAAGTGATACACATACAGACCGGTCGTTTTGAGGATGCCCGAGCCGACCGCATGTGCCAGACCGTCACACAAGGCGATGCGGAGCATGGGACGCCGAATGCGTCCGTACCGTGCCGCAAGTCCTGCAACCAGACCCACGGCGGCAGAGCCGGCAGTGATATAAGGGTTCATGGCGCCCATACCGTACTGCGAAAGGGCAGTGCTGATAAAGTCTGTCGCCAGTCCGACTGCCGCGCCCGAGATCGGACCGAACCAGTATCCGCTGAGCACAATGGGCAGATTTTCCAGCGTGAACCGCACCGAGCCTCCCAAAAAGGTGAAGGTCAGATAGGTTTTGCACAGCCATGCGATGACCACAGACAGTGCGCACAGCAGAGCGGAAGCACAGACGACGCGTACATTGCCGAAGCCGATTCGGCGATTTTCTTTGTTTGACATAAAAAGACCCCTCCCAGCACCCGCAAATGTGCCAAGCGAAGGATCCGAAAAATTGCGCGGTCCAGGGTCCAGCCATGAAGCGGGATGCAGAACCGATACCGCAAGCAATGCTCCGAACAACGCCCCGAGCAATGCTTTTCGTTCCACCGCCAACTCCCCGTCCGGCAGACACTTTACGCATCGATTCTTACTCTTCATAAATTTTACAGACCCAGTATATCACGTTTTTTGACCTTTGTCAACGCATTTACAGAGAACGGCAAAAATTCCGAAAAACGGGGAATGCAAAGCGCATAATCCCTGCGATTCCGTACCTGAGAGAGCAAGGATGGGGCGTGCAGAGAGGGGCTTTGCACAGAAAAAGAACAGGATCGTCCGTCGCGGGGATTCCGGACAGGACGATACTGTTTATGGTTTTTTCTATGAATTTCGTTGATCGGAAAGGGCTTGCCGTAAAATCCGGAAAGGTCACACGGCGTCATTGCACAGTACCGGCGCTTTCTCGGGAGTGTCTGCCGATTCGCCGGCAGGGTGATAGGTGGTTACGACCTCTGCAACCAGCTCGCGGATGCGATCCTCCTGCCCCTCGTAGGCGGCAGTCATCAGGACTTGGAGCTGGGAAAGAAATTCATCGGTATCGAACGGGATGGGATGACCGATATGGATCAGGTGGTTCGGCGTGGTTTTCATGCCCTCCTCGGACATCAGCCGTTCCTCATACAGCTTTTCTCCTGCGCGAAGCCCTGTATAGGATATCTTGATATCGACATCAGGATGTAATCCCGAAAGACGGATGAGGTTGCGTGCCAAGGTGTCAATTTTCACCGGCTCACCCATATCCAAAACGAAGATTTCACCGCCGTTGGCATAAGCGCCCGCCTGCAAAACCAGGGAAGCCGCCTCGGGTATGGTCATGAAATAACGGATGATATCGGGGTGAGTGACCGTGATGGGACCGCCGCGTGCGATCTGCTCCTTGAAGCGGGGCACGACCGAGCCGTTGCTTCCGAGCACATTGCCGAAGCGGACTGCCACAAAGTCGGTCTTGAAGCGATTGACCGTGGGGGAAAGTCCCCGCATAGAGCCTTCGGCATCCTCGGTGTGAACATGAAGCGGGGTCAGCTCCCACGCCGTACCGTCCTTGCACTTCTTGTCAAAGGACTGAATGATCATCTCGCACAAACGCTTGGACGCGCCCATGATGTTGGTGGGGTTCACCGCTTTATCGGTGGAGATCAGCACGAACCGACTGCAACCGTTCATCATTGCCGCATATGCGGTCTTATACGTGCCGATGGCGTTATTCTTGATGGATTCGCACGGGCTGCCCTCCATGAGCGGGACGTGCTTGTGCGCCGCCGCGTGATATACCACGTCGGGTCTGTACTTGGCAAACACCTGATTGATGCGGCGGCTGTCGCGCACCGAGCCGATGAGCACCTTGAGATTCAGGTCGGGGTATTGATCCTTCAATTCCA
>CABUHM010000178.1:0-3796 GCA_902491355.1 uncultured Eubacteriales bacterium | reverse complement strand
AAAGAAAAATTTAATAAGGTGCAGGATATGCTTAAAATCAACAAAAAAGCGCCGTCGCGCACATGGTCGTATGCCGACTACATTTTAACGGATAAGCTGTTTTGCGGGCATTGCGGCTCGAAAATGTACGGCGAATGCGGAACAAGTAAATCAGGAGCAAAGCACAGTTATTATATTTGCTCAAAGCGCAAGCGTGAGCGTGCATGTGACAAACGCGCCGTCCGCAAAGATTGGATAGAAGATGCTGTACTTAAGAAGGTCACATCCATCCTTCAGGACGACGATAAGCTAATCGCCATCGCAGATAGCGTGTATGCGTATTATGTCAAACAGCAAAAGGCAGATGACCTGACGGCGAGCCTGCGCGCAAAACTGGACGAAGTTGATAAAGCTCAGACGAACCTCCTGAAAGCCATCGAAGCAGGGTTGTTCAGCCCCGCCGCCAAAAAGCGCATGGAAGAGTTGGACATTCAGCGCAGCGAGCTTGAATCTGAGTTGACGGTTCAGGATGCCATAAAATCATCAAGACTGACGAAGAATCAAATATTGTATTTCCTCCGTTCTCTGCGAAACCTGGATATCACAAATCGCAAATGTCAGCAACAGCTTATAAAGACCTTTGTCAATTCCATCTTTGTATTCGACGACAGGATCATTATAACGTTCAACTATTCCTGCGATGATCGTACGGTAACATTGTCTGACATCGATGCCCTCTCGTCCCCTGACAGCGATGCCGAAGTGTTCGGATGTTGTGCGCCTAATACCACCAAGAAACGGCAAGCATCGAAAGATGCTTGCCGTTTCTTGGTACTTTTTCACTTTTCACTCTTCGTTTTTCTCTCACTCTTCCGTTCTCTCAAAAACGAGCCTTTGAGGCACACACGAAGCCCCGCGTCGGGCGCCGTCTGCCGAAGGCAGGCGGCGCAGACGGTCATCGGCGGCAGATTATGCATGCACGATCGGTTCAGTCTGCCTGCCGCCGATGACCTCACGCGCGCGGTGAACCGCGCGCGCCCCGACGCGGGGCGCGAGGTTTGCACAAACCCCGAAAACAGAAGGCATGAGACAACTGCGACCGATCAGGAGCCGCTGTTTTGGTGACGCTTAGCGTCCAGATAGTCCTGTAAAATGATCTGCGCGGAAAGGGTGTCGATCACGCCCTTGCGCTTTTTGCCGCGGGTGTCTGTGGCGTTGAGATAGCGGGATGCTTGGACGGTTGAAAGTCGTTCGTCCCGCGTTACGACCTGTAAATCGGATTTTTCGGCGAGTGCGCGTACGAATTGCATGGCGTGCTCCGCTCTCGGACCGAAGCTCCCGTCCATATTGACAGGAACGCCGACCACAACGGTGCCGACACCGTACTGTGCGGCGTATTCCTTTGTTTTTTGGATCAGCTCATATTCATTCAGACCGGAAACCGTGCCGATGCCCGATGCCAGAAAGCCGGACGGATCGCTGACGGCAAAGCCGGTGCGGGCATCGCCCAAATCAATCCCGAGGTAACGTTCCATCGCTTGCTCCTTCTGCGGCGGCGACACCGTCTGTGACCGATGCGCAAAAATCCGCGATATCCGAAATAACGGTATCCTTTTCCGGCTCGTTCAGGATCTCATGACGGCAATTTTCGTACATATGAATACGAAGCTCGTTGACCTCCGCTTCCTCAAGAAGCGAATAGACCTCACGCGGACCCTTTCCGGAGTTTCCCACGGGATCGTCCTCACCTGCAATGACCAGAATTGGCAGGGACTTCGGAATTTTTGACGCCCATTCGGCACCGGTGACCGACCGAAGCAGAGTGAACAGATCCAAATAACCGCCGACCGTGAAGGAAAACTGACACATTGGGTCGTTGGCATACGCCTGACGCACGGCAACGTCCTTGCAGAGCCAGGAATGGGGCGCGTCCGTTTCGTCGCTGAATTTGGTCTGGAACGCGCCGCCGGCAAGCCGTTCGATCAGCCGACTGCGGTATTTTTTACTGCGCAGGGACGCCACGGCGCGGCACAGGGTCATACCGAGCGACAGATGGGACTGCGTTCCCGCCGTGCCGCATATGATCAGTCCGTCAAGCCCGTGCCCGAGACGCGGAATTTCGTCGTCCTCCTTGCGGTCGCGCGCACGGTAGTCCTCGGACGGCTGTACCGCATAGGCACGTGCGATGAATGAACCCATGGAATGTCCGAGCATGATATACGGCGCGTGACGGTAGACCGTGCGCATGTGACGGCGCAGTACCTCTTCGTCCCGTACCAGATGGAGATATCCGTCCTTTTCGCCGAAATATCCGTATTCCGATGGATCGGCGGCGGTCTTGCCGTGACCGAGATGATCGTCTCCGCACACACAGTAGCCGCGCTCCGCCATTTTGTAAGCGAAGTATTCGTAACGTCCGATGTGCTCCACCATACCGTGAACGACGTGGATCACGCCGCGCACGGGAACATCCGGTGTCCACATACAACAGGCGAGAGGGTGAACCCCGTCGGTGGACGGAAGGGTAAATTCCTGCTTTGTAATGTTCATATTCGGTATGCGCCGCACGGGACGGCGTTCCTTTCCTTGATTTTCTGTGTTTACAGCTCGAAATCGAGCTTGTTCCGCTCTATAAATTCCGCAACGCGCTTCTGCGTGGGGACAGAAGCCGCGCCGCCTGCCCGCATGACCGTGATCGCACCCACGATGTTCGCATATTCCACGGCGCGGGAGATCGAGCCGGAGCGGAGATATTCCAGCACCATGGCGGCACTGAAGGCATCGCCGCACCCCGTGGTGTCCACTGCCTTGACCTCATAGGCGGCGACAAATTGATAATACTTTCCGTCGTACACATAAGCGCCGCGCTCGCCCAGCTTTAACACGATATATTTTGCCCGCGTCCTCTTCTGTAATGCAAGCGCGACCTTCATGCAGTTCTGCATGGTGTCGGGACGGATGCCCGTGTATGCCTCCGCCTCGATCTCGTTGGGCGAAAAGATCTCGACGTTTTCGAGCTTTTCCAGGGGCAGATCGCGCACGGCGGGACCCGCGTCCACAAATACGGGAATGCATTTGGATTTGGCGCGCTGTGTGGCGTAAATGAGGGCGTCCTGCGCGATTTCGCATTGCAGGAACAGGGCGTCAGGCAGACAGGAAAGCGCATCGTCCGCATCGGACGGCGACATGTTCTTATTGGCGCCGGGATACACCACGATGCGGTTTTGCCCGTTCTTTTCCACCATGACGACGGCAAGTCCCGTTTTTTCGTCGGGGTCGGAAACGATGAACCGCGTGTCGATCCCGTTGTCCTCATAGAATTTCATCAGCATTCTGCCGTTGAGGTCGTTCCCCAAGCGGGTGGCAAACACACTGTCGGCACCTAATCTTGCGGCGGCGACCGCCGCATTTGCGCCCTTTCCTCCCGGCTGATAGGAATAGTCGTTTCCTTCAATTACGGTTTCTCCCGCACGCGGGATGGCGTTCAGCCGAAGAAGAATGTCCATGTTGGCTGAGCTCATCGTGAGAATTCTGGGCTTTCGCATCATATTCCGTCACCTATCCTATGTTTTTCAAACCGACGATTCGGTATCTGATACCAGTATATCACATTTTTCGGCAAAATCAAGCGGGAAGCGCGCGTTTTCTTGCAATCGGCAGGAGATTCTCGCCCTCCCACATCAAAAGCAGATGTCCTGTACCGAGGGAAATTTCCGGTTCTTCACCGATGAAGTGATTGGAAACGCCCAGCGCTCTGTCGCAAAACAGCCCGACACCGTCGATGCGGTATTGCACCCCGTGCTCCGTGACACCCGAG
>CABUHM010000177.1:0-3814 GCA_902491355.1 uncultured Eubacteriales bacterium | reverse complement strand
ATGAGCGGATATACATTCCGCTGTGTCATGGTCTACGGTGACTACAATGCCGAGGTGAGTTTCAGTATCAAAGTGCTTACCGAATGCCAGCAGAACGGTCACGACTGGTCGAAAGCGACCTGCACCGTGCTTTCCACCTGCTCCAAGTGCGGCGAGACCAGAGGCGAATTGCTTCCGCACACGGGCGGCAAGGCGACCTGTATCCAATGCGCGATCTGTGAGGTCTGCGGCAACGAATACGGCGACTATGATCGGAGTACGCATCCCGACGATGCAACCGATGTCTGGAATGTCGAGGACTGGCAGGACGATGCGGGGCATCACAGCAAATGGAGCTGTTGCGGCAGACCGAAATATCCCTATGAATACCATAAATGGGAGGAAGGCATCTGCACGGTCTGCGGCTGTATCTGTGAGCATCCTCTCCGAACGCCTGCAAACTGCCATGAACGGGCAAAATGCCATACCTGCTGCATTGAATACGGCGTGATCGACCCGGACAATCACGATCTGTCGGTGTACGGCACCTATACCGCCGACCAAAAGGATCCCACCTGTACCGAGGACGGCTACACCGGCGATACCGTATGCTGGGAGTGCCGCGCCGTTATCACTAAGGGAACCGTGATTCCCGCAACGGGTCACAGCGACAGTTGGCCCGCTACCTGTAAAGAGTCTGCATGGTGCTCCACCTGTCAACAGCATTTCGGCGATATCGACCCCGACAACCACGCAGAGCCGTGGTCGGCATATTACACCGATGTCACCGATACCACGCATACACAGCACTGGAATTGCTGTGATATGGTCAAGACCCTTCCGCACGATCTCGATGAGAACGGCGTCTGTAGCTCCTGCCACTACGGTTGCGAGCACACGGGCGGCACGGCAAACTGCATGGAGCCGGCGCTCTGCGAGAAATGCGGCGAGCCTTACGGTCCGCTTGACCCCGACCGTCACGAATATACCATGTGCTATCCGTACGGCAACGATGCGCATACCGAGAGATGCAAGTGCGGCAAGGTCATCATCGCTTCCGAGGCGCACACGTGGGAGAACGGCATGTGCACCAAGTGCTACTGCAGTTGTCATCATATGGGCGGAACGGCGACCTGTACCGAAGAGGCGGTCTGCGAGATCTGCGGCGAGCGGTACGGCAGTGCGCGCGGACATATCTTCGGCGGTTGGCAGAAGAACGGCGACGGGCACCGGCACGAATGCGCCGTCTGCGGTGAAAAACAGGACGAATCGGCGCATACGGCGGGCGATGCTGCAACCGAAACCACACCGCAGGTGTGCACGGTCTGTAACTATGAGATCACACCCGTGGCGGGACATACCCACGATTTCAACTGTCGGAGCACCGATGAAAAGTACCTCAAATATGCCGCGACCTGTACCGCGAAGGCAGTGTACTATTACTCCTGCGCCTGCGGCGTGAGCGGGGAAGCGACCTTTACCGACGGCGAGACCTTGGCACATGAGTACGACCCCGACTGGTTCTACGACAGCGGAAAGCATTGGTATGCATGCACGGTCTGCGGACAGAGAAGCGACGAGGCGGTGCACGAGGATACCGACCGTAATGAATTCTGCGATATCTGCGGAAAGTATACGGGAATTTCGGGCGACGTCAACGACAACGGCAGAATCGACTCCAATGACTATATCCTCATCCGAAAGATGCTTCTTGACGCCGACAGCGGACAGACGGATTCGGGCAGGTTTATCCGAGCCGATATGAACGGCAACGGAAAGATCGATTCCAACGACTGTCTGTTGGTTCGCATGGCGATCCTCGGCATCGAGATCTCCGAGGACGCAAATACGGGCGGCAGTTCGGTCAACGCATCCGCGCAAAGCGGAAACGGAGCTGTGCCTGTCGGATATCGAAACACGCAATATCAGGTACAAAGCATCACATTACCCTGCACCATTCGTCCGAGAGAAGAGGACGATACACTGTAACAAACCCATAGGCACCCGATCGGAAACGGTCGGGTGCCGACTTTTTTGCCCGATGCACGAAAAGCCCGACATGACACGATCAGCGACGCGTTGCATAAATCCCGAAAAAGCAGACCAAAATCAGAGGGAAAAACTGTGAAACGGGAGGCATCGTTATGCGGTATTTATGGACGGACGGCGTAACACCGATCAAAGGGCAAAGATTGCAGGGCGATATCCGCACGGAGGTCTGCGTGATCGGCGGCGGAATGGCGGGGATCCTCTGCGCGGCGCGTCTGCACGAATGCGGTGTGGATACAGTCGTAGCGGAGGCGAAGGAGATCGGAGAGGGCATTACCAAAGGAACCACGGCGGTTTTAACGGCACAGCACGATCTGCGCTATCGGGATCTTGCCGAAAGATACGGTTTTGCGCATGCAAAGCAGTATCTGCATGCCCATCTGCGCGCCCTGCAGTGGATCCGACAGCAAGCCGAGCGCATCGACTGCGATTTCGAGGTGCGTCCGTCGGTCATGTTTTCGCGAACCGGACAGGACGGTCTGCGCGAGGAGGCGGACATGGTTCGGCGTCTGGGATTTACTGCCGAGTATACCGCAAAGCCGAAATTGCCCTTTCCTGCGGTCGATGCGGTCGTCTATCCCGAAATGGCACAGTTTCATCCGCTCCGTTTTCTCAACGGCATGGCGCGCGGTCTGCGCATTTACACGGGAACCTTTGTCCGCGAGCTTTCGGGAACCACGGCGATTACCGATTCGGGACGGATTCGGGCAAATCATATCATTGTCGCCACGCATTTTCCTTTTGTGAACCGCCGCGGACTGTACTTTACCAAGCAGTATCAGAACCGCTCCTACATTATTGCATACAGGAATGCGCCCGATATCGGGTGTACGGCAATCGATGCGGGGAAGGGCGGCTTCTATTTTCGGAATTACCGCGATCTTCTGCTTGTGGGGGGAGGCGACCATCGCACGGGAAAGCAGGGCGGCGCTTATGCGGCAATCGAACAGTATGTCCGCCGCCGTTTTCCGCAGGCAAAGGAGGCGCATCGGTGGGCAAATCAGGATTGCGTCACGCTGGACGATGTGCCGTATATCGGCCAATACAGCCCCGCGATGCCCAATGTGTACGTGGCGACCGGCTTTAATCTGTGGGGAATGACCACCTCGGCGGTCGCGGCAGATATCCTGTGTGACAGGATCCTCGGCAAGCAGAATGCGGATGCGGCAGTCTTTGCGTCCGACAGAAGCATGCTTCATCCGCGTCTGTTCTCCAATCTCGGCGCCGCCGTTGCAGGGTGGCTCACACCCGTCCGCCGACGCTGTCCCCATTTGGGATGTGCCTTGCACTATAATGCCGCCGAGCACAGCTGGGACTGTGCCTGTCACGGTTCACGCTTTGACGGGAACGGAAAGCTGATCGAAAATCCGGCAATGAGGGATGCGGATGTTTAACGGAAGATTTGAGGGCTGGTACTACAAACAGCGCACGGGCGATTATATGCTGGCGTTTATCCCGGGACGAGCCGACGGCGGTGCGTTTATCCAAATGATCGATTCGGACGGCACACGCCATTTTCCCATGCCGCAGATGTCGGTTTGGCGCGATACCGTCCATGTCGGGGACTGTGTGTTTTCGCCCATGGGACTGCGCGTCCGTCTGCCGGGGGTCGAGGGAACTCTGCATTTCAGCACGCCGACGCCGCTTCGCTCCGATATCATGGGGCCGTTTGCAGGCTTGCCCATGCAGTGCAGACACGGGGTCGTCAGCATGAACCATTCGGTGGACGGCGAGATCACGGTGGACGGCGTCACCCATGTGTTTGCGCAGGGGAGCGGATATGCCG
>CABUHM010000176.1:0-3841 GCA_902491355.1 uncultured Eubacteriales bacterium | reverse complement strand
GGCGACCAGACCTGCGATGTGTGCCATATCCACCATGAGATATGCGCCCACCTCGTCCGCAATTTCGCGGCAGCGCTTGAAATCGATAATGCGGGAATATGCACTTGCGCCCGCAATAATCATTTTAGGTTTGCATTCCAATGCGATGCGGCGCATTTCGTCGTAATCGATCATTTCGGTCTCGGGGTTGACGCCGTAGGGTACTACATGGAAATACTTGCCCGAAATATTGACGGGAGAACCATGGGAAAGGTGTCCGCCCTGCTGTAAATTCATGCCCATGACCGTGTCACCGGGCTGAAGCAGTGCAAAGAACACCGCCAGATTCGCACTGGCACCGCTGTGGGGCTGGACATTGGCATGCTCTGCGCCGAAGAGCTTCTTTGCGCGCTCCTGTGCGAGCTCCTCCACAACGTCCACGCACTGACAGCCGCCGTAATAGCGCTTCCCGGGATACCCCTCGGCATACTTATTGGTAAGCACGCCGCCGGCTGCCAAAAGGACTGCTTTGGATACGATATTCTCCGATGCGATAAGCTCGATGTTGTGCTGTTGACGCTTCAGCTCTGCGTGGCAGGCTGCGGCGACCTCGGTGTCGTACTGATTCAGTTCTTCAAAAAAATTCATTTCAAGTTCTCCTTGTATTTGTCGATTTTGGGGACGGTGGGGACTTCTTAATGGTGGAACAGACGCATGCCCGTGAATGCCATGGCGATGCCGTACCTGTTGCAGCAGTCGATTACGATATCGTCGCGAATGGATCCGCCGGGCTGTGCAATATAGGAAACGCCGCTTCTGTGGGCGCGCTCGATGTTGTCGTCGAAGGGAAAGAAGGCGTCCGAGCCGAGCGAAACGCCCGTGATGCCCGAAAGATATGCGCGGATCTCACCGTCGGTCAGAGGCTCGGGACGGCGGGTGAAATACTTCTGCCAGATGCCGTCCGCACATACGTCCTCTTCGTTGCGGTTGATATAACCGTCGATCACATTGTCTCGGTCGGGACGGCGGAGATCGTCGCGGAAGGGAAGATCGAGAACGCGGTCGCACTGGCGCAAAAACCAGGTGTCTGCCTTCGAGCCTGCAAGGCGCGTGCAATGAACGCGCGACTGCTGACCCGCACCCACGCCGATCGCCTGTCCATCGTAGGCGAAGCAGACGGAATTGGACTGGGTATATTTCAGTGTGATGAGAGAAATGACAAGGTCACGCTGTGCCGATTCGGGAATGGTGCGGTTCTCGGTGGCGATATTGCTCAAAAGAGAGGGATCGATGCGGAAATTGTTGCGTCCCTGCTCAAAGGTGATACCGAAAACCTGCTTGCGCTCCACGGGGTCGGGGGTATAATTCGGATCGATCTCCACGATGTTGTATGCGCCCTTGCGCTTGGTGCGGAGGATCTCCAGTGCCTCGGGATCGTAGCCGGGCGCGATGATTCCGTCCGATACCTCGCGGGCGATCAGCTTCGCGGTCGGAACGTCGCACGGGTCGGAGAGCGCCACCCAGTCGCCGAATGAGCACATGCGGTCGGTGCCTCTGGCTCTTGCATATGCGCAGGCAAGCGGAGACGATGCCTCGTCCCGCTCGGTAAAGCAGGCGCGCAGGAGCTTTTCGGGCAGGGGAATGCCCACGGCGGCGCTGGTGGGGCTGACGTGCTTGAAGGAGGTCACGGCGGGTAGTCCCAGTGCCCCACGCAGTTCGCGAACGAGCTGCCAGCCGTTGAAGGCGTCCAGAAAATTGATGTAGCCCGGCTTGCCGTTGAGGATGCGGATGGGCAGATCGCTGCCGTTTTCCATGAAAATTTTCGCGGGCTTTTGGTTCGGGTTGCACCCGTATTTCAGTTCAAATTCACGCATGATCGGTTCCTTTCCTTCGGGTCATACCGAGAGTACGGCGTTCACCGTCTCGGTGTGATACTGATCGAGAATGGGCTGTACCACATTCTGTATGAATTCTTCGGTCTGCGAAACGCTTCTGCCGATGTAGCGGGCAGGGTCAAGCTCCTGCAGGATCTCTTCCTTGGTGAGCGGAATGCGTTCGTCTGCGGCAATGCGGTCGATCAGATCGTTCTGCGCACCGTACAGCTTTACCTGTGCCGCCGCCTCGTGGGAATAAACGCGGATGATCTCGTGTAGCTCCTGACGGTCGCCGCCGCGCTTCACCGATTCCATCATGATGTTTTCGGTTGCCATAAAGGGGAGCTTTTCCATGACGCGCCGACGCACCGCATTTTCATAAACCACAAGACCCGAGGTCACATTGATATAAATGTTCAGAATAGCGTCCACCGCCAAAAATGCCTCGGCGACCGAAATGCGCTTGTTGGCGCTGTCGTCTAAGGTGCGCTCGAACCACTGCGTGCCTGCCGTCATGGCGGGGTTCACCGCGTCCGCGATGACATAGCGGGACAGGGAAGAGATACGCTCACTGCGCATGGGATTGCGCTTGTAGGGCATGGCGGAAGAGCCGATCTGCGACTTTTCAAACGGTTCCTCCATCTCCTCAAAGGATTGGAGCAGACGCAGATCGTTTGAGAATTTATAGGCGCTCTGTGCAAAGCCCGAGAGCACCGAGAGGAAATAAGCGTCGGTCTTGCGGGAATAGGTCTGACCGGAAACCGGCACGCATGCCGCAAAGCCCATGTCGCGGGCGATCAGATCCTCCAGACGCTTGACCTTTTCCTCGTCGCCGCAGAACAGCTCCATGAAGCTTGCCTGCGTTCCCGTTGTGCCCTTGGAGCCAAGCAGCTTGAGGCGGGAAAGCTGAAATTCCAGATTGTCCACGTCCTGCGCCAGCTCGTTCATCCACAGGGTAGCGCGCTTGCCCACCGTGGTCAGCTGTGCGGGCTGAAGATGGGTATAGGCAAGGCAGGGAAGCGCCTTGTACTTGTCGGCAAATGCGGCAAGATTTGCAAGCACCTGCGCCGCCTTTTTGAGAATGGCGCGGGATGCCTCACGCAGGATGATCACATCGGTGTTGTCGCCCACGTAACAGCTTGTTGCGCCCAAGTGAATGATCGGCTCGGCATTGGGGCACTGCACGCCGAAGGCGTAGACGTGTGACATGACGTCATGGCGCACCTCTTTTTCACGGGCTTCGGCGACGTCATAATTGATATCGTCGCGATGTGCCTCCATTTCGGCGATCTGCTCATCGGTGATGGGCAGTCCAAGCTCCTTTTCTGCCTTTGCCAAGGCGATCCAGAGCCGTCTCCATGTGCGGAACTTGAAGTTTTCGGAGAAGATATGCTGCATCTCCTGCGAAGCGTATCGGGTGGAAAAGGGCGAAATATAAATGTCTTTGCGGTCTGGCATGGCGTTTTTCTCCTTTTGTGTGTTGATCAGCGGTTGCGGTTGACAAGCCGCTCAGTGTAGGTGCCGTCCGAAAGATCGGTGTAGCGGACGTAGAGGGAAATACGGTTTTCGCGGTTGAGGTTGTCCCAGATCTCCGTGCAGAGTGCGTCGATATCGTTCGGGACGGCGATCCGCTCAGGCTCGCCGCAGAAGGTGGGAAGCGGGTCGCCGTTGCACAGATAGGTGTGCAGGAAATGTCCCGTGCCGTTCTTTTTCGGATAGGCGAAGTGGTAGCGACAGCAGTCGCTTCCCTCGGCATCGATGCTCTTGAGAATGCTCATTTCGTAGCGGAAGGAGCCGCCGTCGAAATGCAGGATACCGCTGATTCTCGGTGTGAGGTTGGGGGCGTCCGGCTCAAAGGCGCGCGTTTCCAGTGCCGAGCGGAAATCCAAGCCTTCTTTCATGCCGCGATAGACCGTGTCGGTCTGGTCGCCGTTCGTGACAATCAGCCCGCTTCCCACAGGACAGGAAAGCACGGCGTTGTAGATGAT
>CABUHM010000175.1:0-3852 GCA_902491355.1 uncultured Eubacteriales bacterium | reverse complement strand
AACGAGCGTCCGGACGTTCCGCACCGCATTCGGCAGAACACGCCCACGCGGCAGAGTCCGCTCCGTCTCTTTCAACATAGCGCACAGCCCGCTCCCGAATCGGGAAGTACGGGGACGGCACGTGCGGAAAGACCCGATGTGCCGAACCGTCCCGATGTGCCCGACGGCGGCTGTACCTGCGTACCGTGCCGTCCCGAGCCGCCCGAGGACAGCGGATGCCGCATGCCGCCCGAGCGGGGATGCCTTTCCGACATTCCCGACCTGCTCCGCCGCATGGGCACAAAGCTCTCGAGCGAGGAACTGCTCCTTTGGGGCATGATCATTCTGCTTTTGGGTCAGGGCGGGGACGAATGGGTCATCTTAGCCCTGCTGTGGATCTTATTTGCCTGAAAATTCACCGTTTTTTTCCATAAGATCAGCTGTCACCGCGCCGCCCGTAACCACGGCAAGCGTGCCGCATACCGCATGCATGCCGTCCACCCACAACGGATACACCCGAAGCGATTCGGACGGTGCGGTGCAAAAGATCTGCACTGCCCAGAACACGGCGAATGCCGCCGTGGGGGGCAGTCCGTAAATGAGCACGGCGCGGGCACGTGCGCCGATGCGGTATGTACTGCGTGCGTTTTTTCGCGGATAGTTCCGTAGCTTCATATAGTATTCCCCCGTTTCTGTTCTGTCTCTATCATACCGCAAAAACGAAAAAATGTCACGCCACAATTCTTTCCGAAACAGGAAATTTCTGCCGATCCTCTTTTGCCGCCCCGATGCAACATATGCCCGCACACGCACGTGCAAATATCGTTTTTTTGAGGAAAAGCGTTCCTGCCGCTTCGACCGAATGCGGGGTGTCCTGCGCCCGTTCGTCCAAACATGATACCGAACCGTCGAAAGCTAGTTGATACCGTCGCACGATTTCCTCTTTACTTTTTGAGTAATTTGTGATATACTCATTAACAGGAAATGAATTTCAGATTCCAAACCGCGTTTTCTCCGACTTCGCGGTCCGTTCGTGCATAACGGAAGCACAATTTAAAACCAGAACGGAAAGGACTCCAATCATGATTTCAACTTCTCCGAGCCGCATCATCCGTCAGCAAACCGTCAGCATTCCGAATCTGCCCGAGGGCAATCTGCAATATCTTCTTTTCTGCACCTCCGACCCCTTTCTGCATCGCGACATTTATTCCTTAATCGTGGTCAAGGCAGACGAGCCGGGCAGTGCCGAATCCACGCTCCTTTACGATGTGGCGAGCAGTCGTGCGGAGGCTGTTGCGCTCACCGAGCTTTTCGTCCGCGAAGCCGTGACCCCCTTCTGCGCAAGAGAGGTGTTTGCCGAGGTTGCAGGCACACTCACCCCGCAGGCCGAGCAAAGGGCGCAGAAAACGCAAAAAGTGCCCAAGCCGCAAAAAGCACCCCAGGCACAAAAGCAGTCCAAGGCGCAGAAAACGCCGCAGGAGCGCGGATTTCCGCGTCTCGTCTGCCTGCGTCCGAGCCGACACACCTACACGGTGCCGCACGAGGAAGCCGACGCCTGCGAGAGCGGCATATTCCCTCTCAGACTGCCGAAGCGACCGTTCTTTCCGGCAAAGGCAGACATCGGCGGGCAATGATCTTTCGTTTTTTCCCTATACGCAAAACCGCGCGCGGGAGAGTGCAATGAGACACTCTCCCGCGCGCGGTTGTTATATGTCGTCCGCCGCAACTCAGTCAAGACTCAACTGACCGCTGACATGGGTGGCGCGCTGATGGAGATAGTCCACAAGCCCCTTGACGGTCGCATAGTCGGAAACGGTAGGCTCGGTCTTGATCTCATATTCTGTCGGTGCTTCCTTGCCGGTATCGGGCGCGCCCTCGCCCTCGGCGGGAACCAGTACGTTGCCGGGATCGCCCAACAGCTCGGAAAGCTCCACGCCCGAGAACACCACCTGCGCCTGATATACCTCATAGGTGTAATACGGTATGCCGTTTTCCTTCACGACGCCGCCGATCGCACCGTCCAAAGCGGTAACGATATCCTGCCCGTCGCCGAAGAAACGGTACAGCTTTTCCAGATTATTCTGGTATTCGGTGCAGAAATCATCGTCGTCCATCAGCGCCGTAAACAGCGCACAGCCGTCCTTGCCGCTCAAAAAGTTCGGCTCGTAAATGCTCGCGGTCACGCTTCTGCCGCCGTCCGCCTGATATGCGCCCATGGAAAGACCCGTGAACAGCTCGGTGTAGGTCTGCTTTCCGCCGTCCGCGCCGATCAGCGCGTAGCCGTGCGGCGTCAGATCGAAATAGGACATGAAGTTGCCCGCGTACACGTCGATGGCGAAGCAACGCGCCAGAGCCGCCATGTCGATGCTCTCGCCCAAAACCTCGAAAAGCGCGATCTCCTGTCCGTCGGCGGCAGACTCTGCTAAGTGTGCGTACAGCTCGTCCAGAGACAGATCGTCGATGATCTTTGCATCACTGCCCGCCGTTCTGCGCATGTAGGAATCGGAAACGGCTTCGGTCATCAGGTACAGTCCCGCCGGCTCTCCGTTGACGGTCAGCACGGCGTATGCCATGTAGGGCGACTCGCCGCCCAGCTCGCGGAGCGCCAGACCGTAAAGGTATGCTCGCATGCAGGAGGGATCGCCGAAGAAATTCGACAGGGTGAATTCGTCCAGACCCTCAGCAGTCGTACCGTCGGCAAACGCGTCTATGTCCACGCGGTAGCTGAATTTGTCCGCGCCCGAGCGCTTGATGATCGCTGTGGACGGATCCTTTTGGTCAACGCCCACGCCCACGCCGTTCAATTCCGTGCCGTTCACCGTGACATCCGCCATGAGATAGGTGCCGTCGGTCACGTCGGACAGCTTGGTATCGTCCGAGATCTTAATGCTCACGGAGATCACCTCTCCATGCCCGAAAAGGGTTCCGTATGTGCCGTCCGCATCGCCCAGCTTCAGCGCAGTGCCGATCGGCTCGGGCGTGCTCTGCGACGGCGTGGTTTCGCCCGTGCCGTCGGTTCCGTTCGGCTGTACCTTCGGCGGATCGCTTTTGCACCCCGCAAGGGCAAGGAGCAATACGCCCGCTAACATCAGACATAAAATTCGTTTCATACTTTCCTCCGTTCCGCCGACAGCGGCGGTGTGTCTCTCGTTCATCTCTCCTCATTTTACTTGCTTTCCGCTTGAAATGCAATACAAATTTATGAATTTTACGTCTTTAGTCCGTTTCCGTCATTCCCCGCGTCATATTTCCCGCATTCTCCCCATATACATGCAACACAGAAAGGAACCGGAATCCCCCGTTTGCACTGAGCGGCACCCATGTCCCGTGCCGACCCGCACGGCGCGCCGCCGCTCCCACCGCAGGCATGCGCGATTCCGGAACGCGTAGAGGAGAAGATACTATGTTCGTTTATTCTATGAAGGCGTCCACACTTAAGTTCTTCGGCGTCATCCTTGCATCCGTTGTCGTCCTTGTGACGCTGATTCTTCTGATTCCCGCGTCCGACAACGCCTCCGTGGATGCCGCCTCCGCAAATTACAATAAGGTAAAGACCAATGAGGATCGGATCGCTCTGCTTTCCGGACTCGGCTGGCAGGTCAGCGAACAGCCCGTGGAGGAGGTTCAGGTGCAGATCCCCGCGGAATTCGACAGCGTTCTCGACCGCTACAACAGCCTCCAGATGGATCAGGGACTCGACCTCTCCAAATACAAGCGCAAGACCCTCACCCGCTACACCTATCAGGTCACCAATTATCCCGACTATGAGGGCACGGTCTACGCCAATCTTTTGGTGTACCGCAACAAGGTGGTCGCAGGCGATCTCTGCTCCGCCTCCGCCGACGGCTTCGTTTCCCCTCTCTCCGGGGAATA
>CABUHM010000174.1:0-3859 GCA_902491355.1 uncultured Eubacteriales bacterium | reverse complement strand
GTCCTTGACCGGGGTTCGGGGCGGCGCCCCGCGTAACTCCCCTCGTCCCCTCGTCCCCTCGTCCCCTCGCGTCCTCGTATCCCCTCACTTCGCGCGGGATTCGCAGTATTCGCAACGGTAGACGCGCTGTTCGCGGTTGGTGAGGCGGAATATCTGGGGCAGCTCCTGCTCGACAGAGGAGATGCAGCGGGGATTTTTGCAGACAAGGACGTTCACCAGACGGTCGGGAAGCTCGATGGTCTTTTTCTCGGAGAGCTTGCCGCCGCGGATCACGTTGACGGTGACGCCGGGATCCACATAGCCGAGGATGTCGGTGTTGACATCGAAATCGGAGTCGATCTTGATGATGTCCTTTTTGCCGAGCTTGGCGCTGGGAGCATTTTTGATGAGGGCGACCGAGCAGTCGAGAGAGTCCAAGCCCAAGAGACGGTAAATGGTCATGCCACGGCCTGCGGTGATGTGGTCGATGACAATGCCGTTTTTGATGGAGTCGATATGCATATTACTGTACCTCCAGAAGCATCAGGATGAGCGCCATACGCATGTATTTGCCGTAGAGCACCTGCTTGAAGTAGCAGGCGCGGGGATCGTCGTCCACGGCAACGCTGATCTCGTTGACACGCGGAAGCGGGTGAAGCACGGACATGTCGGGCGGTGCGAGACGAAGCTTTTCGGGTGTGAGGATGTAGCTGTTTTTCAGACGCAGATACTCCTCCTCGTTGAAGAAGCGCTCCTGCTGAACGCGGGTCATATAGAGAATATCCAGACTGCCCACGGCATCCTCGAGACTGCGCGTCTCCTCGTACGGGATGCCCTTTTCGTCAAGGGTGTCCTTCACATAGCCGGGCAGGGTCAGCTCGGCGGGAGAGATGAGCACGAAGCGGATGCCCGGACAGCGGGACAGCGCGGCGATGAGGGAATGCACGGTTCTGCCGAATTTCAGGTCGCCGCAAAAGCCGACGGTCATATCGGTGAGACGGCCTTTTTCGCGGCTGATGGTCAGAAGATCGGCTAAGGTCTGGGTAGGGTGGCTGTGACCGCCGTCGCCCGCGTTGATTACGGGAACCGATGCGGCGCGGGACGCCACCAAAGGCGCGCCCTCCTTGGGGTGGCGCATGGCGATAATGTCGGCATAGCAGGAAATGACCTTTGCGGTGTCCGAAACGCTCTCGCCCTTGGAGGCGGAGGAGTTTTGCGCCGCGGCGAAGCCGATGACGTTGCCGCCAAGCTCGTACATTGCCGCCTCAAAGCTGAGACGGGTGCGGGTGGACGGCTCGAAAAAGAGGGTGGCGAGCTTTTTGCCGCGGCATTTTTCGCGGTAAGCGTCGGGGTGTGCGATGATATCGTTTGCGGTGGCGATCAGGCTGTCCACCTCTTCGCAGGACAGCTCGGAAATATCGATCAGACTTCTCATTTTGTACCTCCGATCCAGCTCTCGTCGGCGGGGTTGTCGCGGAAGGCGATCAGACGGCGGATGTCGTCGGGCTGAATGTATCCCATGTCAGCCGCCGCGCGGGCAATGCAGTCGAAATCGGTGAGGCTGACATTTTTGAGATTTTCGGCGCGCAGACGGTCGATGCCCTTCTGCATGCCGTAGGTAAAGATGGAAACGACGCCGAGCACCTCGGTGCCCGCCTCGCGCAGAGCCTGCGCAACCTCGATGACACTGCCGCCCGTGGAGATCAGATCCTCGATGATGACCACGCGCTGACCCTTTTCCAGTCTGCCCTCGATGCGGTTCTGCCTGCCGTGATCCTTGTTGCCCGAGCGGACATAGCCCATGGGCATGTGCAGAAGATGGGCGGCGATGGCGGCATGCGCGATGCCGGCGGTGGAGGTGCCCATGAGGACCTCCGCCGCGGGGTAATGGGTACGGACGGCGTCGGCGATGGCGGCTTCCACGCGGTCGCGCACCTCGGGCGCGGTCAGAATGAGACGGTTGTCGCAGTAGACCGGACTTTTGATGCCGCTTGCCCATGTGAACGGCTCCTGCGGACGGAAAAAGACCGCCTTGATCGAGAGAAGATCGACGGCAATGCGCTGCTTGGTTTCCATATTCATATTTCTTCCTTTCCTGTCAGATACGTCTGTTCGGGGTTCGGTTTTTCGGGGTGTTGACGCGCAAAAGCCGCGTTACTGCGCGTCCGGACATACAAAATCGTGCACACAGCGCGCATAGGCTTCCACGGGGTCGTCGGCGGCGGTGATGGGTCTGCCCACCACGATGCAGTCGCTTCCCAGAGCCTTTGCGTCGGCAGGCGTGGTCACGCGGGACTGATCGCCCCGATCGCCGCCTGCAAAGCGGATGCCCGGGGTGACGCACAGGAAGTCACTGCCGCAGTGCGCGTGCACCGCAGAGGCTTCAAGCGGGGAGCAGACCACGCCGTCCAGACCCGCGCGCCGTGCGTTCTGCGCATAGCTGAGCACCACCTCGTCGAGCGGCTTTGAGATGAGAAGCTCCTTCTGCATGCGCGCCTCGTCCGTGGAGGTGAGCTGGGTCACGGCGATGAGCAGAGGACGGGTGCCGTCGGGACGGGTCAGTCCCTCGAGCGCCGCCTCCATCATTGCCGCCGTGCCTGCGGCGTGCAGGTTGCACATGTCGATGTCCATGCGGGAAAGCACCGCCATGGTCTTTTTTACGGTGTTCGGGATGTCGTGCAGTTTCAGATCGAGGAAGATGCGGTGTCCCCGTTCGCGGATGCTCTGCACGATGTGAGGGCCTGCCGCATAGAACAGCTCCATGCCGATCTTTACAAAGGGCTTTCTGTCACAGCCCGCAAAGCGGTCGAGAAAGGAAAGAGTCTCGTCCTCGCCCGCAAAGTCGCAGGCAATGATTACGTCTTTTGGCATCAGTGTGCACCTCCGATTATTTCTGTGAGATCGTTGATCCTGTATTTTTCCATCACTGTCCCGAGCGACGAGACGATGTCCCTGCATGCAAAGGGATCCACGAGGTTCGCGGCGCCCACCTCAACAGCCGAGGCACCCGCTAACATGAATTCGAGCACGTCCTCGGCGCTCTGTATGCCGCCCATGCCCACAATGGGGATGGAGACCGCCTCATACACCGCATAGACCATGCGCAGTGCCACGGGCTTGACGGCAGGACCGGAGAAACCGCCCGTCTTATTGGCAAGGACGGGACGCCGCGTCCGCAGATCGATACGCATGCCGAGCAGGGTGTTGATGAGGGACAGCCCGTCGGCGCCCGCCGCCTCGCACGCACGTGCGATCTCGGTGATGTCGGTCACGTTGGGGGACAGCTTGATGATGACGGGCTTTTTTGTGACCCGCCGCACCGCCTCGGTCACCCGCGCGGCGTTTTTTGCGTCGGTGCCAAAGGAAAGTCCGCCGCCGTGCACGTTGGGGCAGGAGATGTTGACCTCATACCAGCCGATGCCCTCCGCCGCCTCCAGCGCCTCGATATTCGATACATATTCTTCCACCGAAAAGCCGCCCACATTCGCCATGACCGGCTTGTGAAAGCAGGCATGTAGACGGGGAAGCTCCTCGCGGATGACCGCGTCCACTCCGGGATTCTGAAGTCCCACGGCATTGAGCATGCCGCCCGTGCATTCCGCAATGCGGGGGGTGGGATTGCCGAAGCGCGGCGACTGTGTCGTTCCCTTGAAGGAGAGAGAGCCGAGACAGTTGATGTCGTACAGCTCGGCGAATTCCCAGCCGTAGCCGAAGGTGCCGCTTGCGGGGATCACGGGGTTGTCGAGCGGGATGCCGCACAGTGTGACCCTTGTGTTTACCATATGATCTCCTCTCTGAACAGCACGGGGCCGTCCCGACAGATGCGCTTGGCACCGTATTTCGTTTCGCAGGTACAGCCCATGCATGCGCCGAAGCCGCA
>CABUHM010000173.1:0-3883 GCA_902491355.1 uncultured Eubacteriales bacterium | reverse complement strand
GTTTTGGGGATTCCAAAGACCCTTTCCCAAAAGGGTCTTTGGCGGGGTTCGGGGCAGAGCCCCGCGCATCCCCGCGCATCCCCGCGTCCTTAGCCGACGGTGCAGAGCCACGCGCGGCGGCCGGTGTTTCGGAGCGCGTCCAGGGCGGAGGCGGCGGTGCGTCGGTTCTGAAAAAGACCGTAGACCGCCGAGCCGCTGCCGCTCATCAGCGAACCGACGGCACCGAATTCCATCATTTTGTCCTTGAGACGGAAGCAGGAGGGGGATACCAGCTCGAAAGCGTTGTAAAGACCGCCGCAAACGGTGCGGAGATCGCCGCTGCGCAGGAGGGCGGTCATGGGGTTGCCCTGACGGGGAACGCGCTCCAGACGATCCAGCTCCGCAAACGCGCGGGGCGTGGATACGGGATAATCACCCTCGGCAACTACAAGATAGCAATGGGGCAAGCCGGTGCAAGCCTCGAGCCTGTCGCCGATGCCTCCCACCTTGGCGGCACCGCCGAGGATGCAGAAGGGCACATCAGCGCCCAAACCGCGACCGATCTGCCGCAGGGTAAGGGAGTCCAGATCGGTGTCGAACAGGGCGTTGAGCGCACGAAGAACGGCGGCGGCGTCGGAAGAGCCGCCCGCAAGCCCGGCACATTCGGGGATCACCTTCTTGATGTGGATACGGATGCCGCCCGCATGTCCGGTATAGGCAAAAAAGGCGCGCGCGGCGCGGCAGGCAAGATTGGACTCGCCGCACGGCAAAGACGGATCCGAGCAGGTGAGGCGGATGCCGGGCAGACCGTCGCGGCTGACCGTCACCTCGTCGCACAGTCCGACGGCGTGCATGGTGCTCTCCAGATCATGGTAGCCGTCGGGTCGCAAACCCACGACCTCAAGATATAAATTGATTTTTGCGTGTGCGTTTACCGTAATTTCTTTCATACTCTATCTCATCACTTATCTGAATACCTATGGGATATCGGAAAAGCCGACCGTCGGTTTTTCCGGTTTTATATGTGGGGAAGCGAAGGAGCAAAATGAACCGCGGATCGGTTTCTTTTTCGCATTCCTTCCGGAAAGTATATCATGCGGAGAAGAAAATATCAAGTAAAAACGCGTTTTTTATTGACTAACGGCGCAAAAAACGTTACAATGGTATAGGTTATGACAGCAAACGTCCTTTTCACATGCGTGGAGAAAGGGGGATCCCATGAAATTCAAGCGCAACGAAAAATATGCCTCCATTGCGTTTTACGCCTGCATCATATCCGCACTGACCGCAATATTGGTGATGGCGGGCTTACATATTTCCTCGATTTTAGGCGCGTTTTCAGCACTGTTCCGCTGTTTTGAACCGATCGTGATCGGCTTCATTCTGGCGTATCTCATTAACCCCGCCATGCGCTTTCTGGAGAAGCATTTTCCGAAAAGCCGCTCGGCGGACAAACAGCATCCCCGCCTCCGCCGCATTCTTGCGCTGATTTTGGCATATCTGCTCTATCTTGTAGGCATCGGACTGCTTTTGTGGATGCTCATTCCGCGTCTGGCGGACAGCTGGGGAGATCTGACGAGAAAGCTCTCCGAATACGGAGAATCGGTTTCGGGTCTGATTGACACGGTCTCCAAAAAAGTGCCCTTTATCAATGCGGAAAGCCTGACCGAATCCATGCAACGGTTCTTCTCGGACTCCTATTCGCTCCTGCAAATGATCACGCCCCATATCACGAGCTTTCTCACCGGCGCCATTTCGCAGGTCACGAACGTGTTTTTGGGCATCGTCCTGTCGGTCTACTTTCTTCTGTACCGTGACCGTCTGTGCGCACAGTGCCGTGCGTTGAACCGTGCGCTTCTGCCCGAGCGGGCTGCGGCGCATGTGGAGGACTTCGTGCACACCACCGATTCCACCTTCGGCGGCTTCATCCGCGGCAAGCTGCTCGACTCCCTCATTGTGGGCATTGTGACCTTTATCGTGCTTGCCATCGTACGGATGCCTTACAGTCCGCTGGTTTCCGTGATCGTGGGCGTCACGAACGTGATCCCGTTTTTCGGTCCGTTCATCGGCGCTATTCCGAGCGCGCTCATCATATTTATCGTCAGCCCGACAAAGGCGTTTTGGTTTCTTGTGATCATTCTCATCATTCAGCAGCTTGACGGAAATCTACTCGATCCCAAAATCCTGGGGCAGTCCACGGGGCTTTCCTCACTGGGCGTGATCTTGTCCATCATCCTTATGGGCGATCTGTTCGGCGTTGCGGGTATGTTCTTCGGCGTGCCGTTGTTTGCGCTGTTCGTCAATCTGGTGCGCAGATTCATTCACTGGAGTTTCCGCCGACGCGGCTTGGACACGGAGGGGAATTTCGTTCCGACCGAGAGCAGAACAGCGCCCCATGATGCCGCTCCCCGACAGGAGGCGAATCGGGAGAAGGAGGTACTGCCGAAATGAAGTTCCGTCCGGATAAGAAATATTTCACTGCCGCCGTCTATGCCTTCGGTGTAGTGGTATTTACCGCACTTTTTGTCCTGCTGCTTGCCAACGGCAGCTCGATTTTGCGTCTGGCAAAAACGCTTTTTGACAGTGCGCGTCCCATTCTGGTAGGCGTGTGCATTGCGTATATCCTGTACCCGTTCCAGCGCTGGGTGGAGGGTAAGCTCGTGCCGCGCTTCCGCAGGACACGGCGCAATCCCGCGCGCGCTGTCAGTGTGGCGATCACCTTCGTGGCACTGCTTGCTCTGCTCGCTCTGATTTTAGCGGTGCTCATTCCGCAGATCATTGCAAGCTATACCGAGCTTGAGGCAAGCGTCCCCGCATATCTGGAAAGTACGTCGGAGTGGTTCAACCGCCTGCTCAACGGACCTCTGAAGCTGGATTTCGTGTTCCCCGTCACACGGACGGTGGTGCCTCTGCCTGATACCGGAAGTGCGGAGGTTCCCAATATCCTGTGGAAAACCGTAGACGAGGCGGTCGCAAATCCCACGCGGAACGCCATTGTGCAGACCGTGACCGATACGGGCGAGGTGCGGGTGAGCGAATTCTTCGATCAGATGCTCTCGGGCTTCTTTGCATACCTGAGCAGTCTGGCGCCCTATCTCTTCAGCCTGCTCATGACCGCGTTCACCGAGGTGAAAAATGCGGCGCTGGGCATGATCCTTGCCATCTATTTTCTGCTATCGCGTGAGCGCTGTCTGCGCGGCTTGCGCATCGCGGTGCGCGCCGTCCTCCCGAAGCGCGCGGCAGAGGCGCTTTGCCGCTTTGCGCGGAGCTTCAATACCGCGTTTTTCGGCTTCATTGTGGATAAGACAGCAGATGTATTCGTGATGTTCTCGGTCTATCTTCCGGTGTTCTCCGCCGCCGGAATTCCATACGCGCCGCTTGTCAGCCTGATCATGGGCGTCTCCAATTTCATTCCGTATGTGGGACCTCTGTTCGGGGCGTTTCCCGCCGCGTTCATTGTTTTGGTGGCAAAGCCCGCCATGACCGTCTGGTTCATCCTGATCGTGGCGGTTTTGCAGGCGCTCGATCTGTACTTCTTCGAGCATAAGCTGCTCGGGGAACGTGCGATGCTGTCCCCTGTGTGGGTGCTCGTTTCGATCTCGGTGATGGGCGAGTTGTTCGGCTTTGCGGGATTTTTGTGCGCGGTGCCCGTGGCTTCCGTGCTGTATACGCGAGTGCGTGCCTATCTGCGGAATCGGACGGAGAAAACGCGGGACGCGGCAGCCGGCACCGGGCAGGTCGGGCGCACAGAGCCGTAGTTCCCCGCGATATCATAAGAATGAGCGGACACAAACACCCGAGGTACCGTTTTTCGGTATCTCGGGTGTTGCTTATTTTCAGGGTTTGGTACAGACTTCGCGCCCCGCGTCGGGGCGCGCGCGGTTTAGCGCGCGCGAAGGGGAAT
>CABUHM010000172.1:0-3887 GCA_902491355.1 uncultured Eubacteriales bacterium | reverse complement strand
CGGGCGAACTGTGGAAGCTGGAGGACTGCATATCCGATTTTGTGGAGCTGTGCGCCTCACTTCTCTCCGACCGACCCCTGTTCTTTTTGGTAAATTCCTACACCACGGGACTTTCTCCCTCGGTTATGGGGTATATTCTTTATACCGTACTTTGCCGCAGACGCGGCGGCACGCTCAACGCCGACGAGATCGGCATTCCCGTGCAGTCCACTGGGGCATGCCTTCCCTGCGGCGCTTCGGCACGGTGGGAAATGTGACCGTGCACACACACATCGGGCAGACCCGACGCAAAGGAGATCATTCATGGCTCAGCCGTTTTTAACCGTAGATCACGTCAGCTATACCTATCCCGCAGGGGAAAACGAGACCGCCTTCCCCGCCGTGCGCGATATTTCCTTTTCCGTGGAGCGCGGCGCATTCGTTGCGATCCTGGGACATAACGGCTCGGGAAAATCCACGCTTGCAAAGCTGTTGAATATGATACTGGTACCTGATTCCGGCACCATCACCGTAGACGGCGCGGACATCACGCGGCAGGATATCACCGAGGACGAAATTTTCGAGATCCGCCGCAAGGTGGGCATGGTCTTTCAAAATCCCGACAATCAGCTCATTGCGACCGTGGTGGAGGAGGACATCGCCTTCGGACCTGAAAACCTCGGCGTTCCCCAAAAGGAGATCCGCCGCCGCGTGGACGAGGCGCTTCGTCTTGTGGGCATGGAAAAATACGCCCTTCACTCCCCGCATCAGCTCTCGGGCGGGCAAAAACAGCGCATCGCCATTGCGGGCGTGATCGCCATGATGCCCGAATGCATCGTGTTCGACGAATCCACCGCCATGCTCGATCCCATGGGACGCGCAGAGGTTCTGCGCACCATGGAAAAGCTAAACCGCGAGAACGGCATCACGGTGCTTCACATCACCCACAACATGGAGGAGGCGATCCGCGCCGACCGTGTGATCGTCATATCGGACGGCGAGGTGTATATGGACGGCACGCCCCGCGAAGTATTTTCTCAGGTGGAGCGCCTGCAAAGCGTCGGCTTGGACGTTCCGCAGGGAGCAGAGCTTCTCTACGAACTGAAAACGGCGGGGCTTCCCGTCAAAACAGGCGGTCTGACCGACGAAGAATGCACCGCCGCCATACTCGATCTCTTCAACGCAAACCAAGAAAGCTGAAATTATGACCGAATTAACTCTGAACCGTATTTCGTATGTATACAGTGAGGGTACGCCCTTTTGCCACCGCGCGCTCGACAACGTCAACCTGACGATTCGGGGCGGCGCGATCACGGGACTTATGGGGCATACCGGCTCGGGAAAGTCCACGCTTGTGCAGTTACTCAACGGTCTGCTCAAGCCGAAAACGGGCGAAATCCTCATCGACGGCAAGAATATCTGGGACGATCCCAAGCAGATCCGTCAGATCCGTTTCCGCGTGGGTCTGGTGTTCCAATATCCGGAGTATCAGCTCTTTGAGGAGACCGTGGCAAAGGACATCGCCTTCGGTCCCGCCAATATGGGACTGCCGCCCGAGGAGATCGACCGCCGCACGCGCCAAGCCAT
This sequence comes from uncultured Eubacteriales bacterium, assembly GCA_902491355.1. Classification (GTDB taxonomy): domain Bacteria; phylum Bacillota; class Clostridia; order Oscillospirales; family CAG-272; genus UMGS2055. The sequence goes on along the minus strand of CABUHM010000172.1, from coordinate 2,321 downwards.
GCGCTTTGTGGGACTGGGCGACGAATATCTGGAAAAATCGCCGTTCGACCTTTCGGGCGGGCAGAAGCGCCGTGTCGCCGTGGCGGGCGTTATGGCGATGGAGCCTGAGATTCTGATTCTCGACGAGCCGGCGGCGGGTCTTGACCCCATGGGACGCGAGGAAATCCTCGGCGGCATTCACTCCTATCAGCGCCGCGTAGGCAACACCGTGATCATCGTCAGCCATTCCATGGAGGATATGGCGCGCTATGCCGACCGTCTGGTCGTCATGCAGAACGGTGCGATTACCGCCGACGGGACAACCGCCGAGATCTTCCGCAACACCGAACTGCTTGCCTCCACCGGTCTGGACGTGCCACAGATCACGCGCCTGTGCCGTTCCCTGCGCGAAAAGGGCTTGCCCCTGCCGCAGGATCTGTACACCGTGGAAGCCGCACGGCATGCCATATGCGAGCTGTATCGGAACAGACGGGGAGGGACAAAGCAATGATGCGTGATATTACCATCGGACAGTTTTTCCCGGGAAATTCCATCCTGCACCGTCTCGACCCCCGCACAAAGCTGTTGGCGACCCTGTTGTATATCAGTGCGGTGTTCTGCGCGCGCTCCATCGGCGCGTTCATCGTGCTTGCGGCATTCACCGCAGGACTGGTCGCGGTCAGCGGCATATCCCCCAAGGTCATTGTACGCGGCATGAAGCCCGTCCTGTTCATCATTATTTTTACTGCATTTATCAACCTGTTCTGGACAAAGGGCGACACCGTACTGGTGGAATTCTGGGTCATTCGCATCAGCGTCGAGAGCATCCTGTATGCCCTCATGATCATCATGCGGATCATCTGCCTGCTGTGCGGCACATGCCTGCTTCTGTCCTACACCACCTCCCCCATCGCACTCACCGACGGACTGGAGCGCATCCTCTCTCCCCTCGCCGTGCTCCATATCCCCGTGCACGAATTTTCGCTTATGATGAGTACGGCGCTCCGTCTCATTCCTACCTTAATTGAAGAGACAGACAAGATCATGAACGCGCAGAAATCGCGCGGCGCCGATTTTTCCACCGGCGGTCCCATCAAGCGCGCCCGCGCACTGCTCCCCGTCATCATTCCGCTCTTCATTTCTGCCCTGCAACGCGCGGAGGAGCTGGCGACCGCCATGGAATGTCGCTGTTACCGCGGCGGAAACGGCAGAACCCGTATGACGGTCCGTCGTTTTACCGCACTTGATCTGGGCGCGACCGTGACCTTCTGTCTGCTCATTGCCGCCGCCGTGCTCGTGAATCGCTTTGTGCCCATTTTCAACATGTGATCACCCAAAGGAACGGATGATATGAAATATCTCATTACGCTCTCTTTTTTAGGCGGCGCGTACTGCGGCTGGCAGGTTCAGAAAAACGCACGCTCGGTGCAGGAGACCTTTCAGGATGCCGTGGAAAAGACCTTCGGTGTGCGCTATCCGGTCACCGGATGCAGTCGCACCGACAGCGGCGTGCATGCCGAGGGCTTTCGGTGCACCGTGGAGACCGACACCGCACTCCCGCCCATTCCGCCTGCATCCCTGCCGCAGGCGCTCAATGCCCGTCTGCCCGAGGATATCGCGGTCATCGCCGCTGTCACGGTGCCTGACGGTTTTCACCCCCGCTATGCGGCAAAACGGAAGATATACCGCTACGACATCTGGAATGCGCCGTACCGCTCTCCCAAATACGCCGGACGCGCCTGGCACTGTCCGCGCCCGCTGGATATCGGACGGATGCGCGAGGCGGGACTGCAATTGATCGGCGAGCATGATTTCGCCGCATTCTGCGCATCGGGCAGTCAGGTCACCGATACGGTGCGCACCCTGTACCGTCTGGAGCCGCACACCGACGGCGGTCATCTCATTTCGGTGACGGCGGAGGGCGACGGCTTCCTATATAACATGGTACGCATTCTGTGCGGCACACTGATCGATGTGTCGTTCGGAAAAATCAAGGTCGGACAGATCCTCGATATTCTGCGATCCCGCGACCGCGCAAACGCGGGAACCACTCTGCCCGCACACGGCTTATGGCTGTATCGGGTCATATACGACGAAGAATCCGAACAGGACTCAGAGAAAGGAGACACGGCGCATGGAACAGAACACAAATAACCGTCAGCCTTCGCCGCCGAAAAAATCGGCGCGCCCGAAGATCACCGTGTTTTCCCCCCTGCCCGGGCAGGAAAAGAACGAATCCGCCGATCCGACAAAGGAAACCATCGATTCCGCCATCCTGACCGACGATTCGGCATCGGAGGTCGAGCCGCCTGCCGACGGAAAGACCGCAGAGAGCGGCGACA
>CABUHM010000171.1:0-3890 GCA_902491355.1 uncultured Eubacteriales bacterium | reverse complement strand
TGAACCTCGCCGATCTTGTGGATCATGCCGTTATTGACAAGCACCACGCGATCGCAGAAGGTCTGCATCAGTCCGAAGGAATGTGCCACATAGAAAATGGTCTTTTGACTTTTGCGCATTTCGTTGATGCGTTGGATACACTTGCGGAAAAAGACCGAATCGCCGACAGCCAGCGCCTCGTCAACGATCAGAATGTCGGTGTCCACGGTGGAACTGATGGCAAAGCCGAGGCGGGCGCGCATGCCGCTGGAATAGGTGCGGAAGGGCTGGTCGATAAAGGAGCCGATCTCGGCAAAGCTGACGATGTCATTCATGATGCGGTTGATCTGACGGTACGTGTAGCCCATGAGCATGCACTTATAGCGGATGTTTTCTCTGCCGGTGAGGTTGGGGTCAAGACCCGCGCTTGTGGCAAGAAGCTGTGCCTTGCCAAAGACCTGAAGCGTGCCGCTTGTGGGTGTCTCCAGACCGGCGATCATGCGGACAAGGGTGCTCTTTCCCGCACCGTTCAGCCCGATGACACCGACGGTCTCGCCGCGATAGACGTCTAAATTCACATCACGTATGGCAAGAAACCGCTTCGGACGGTAAAACGGCTGGAGCATGGCGCGAAGGCGGTCTGCCTTTGTGCGGTAAAGCGGATATTCCTTGGTCACGTGCGAAGCGTGCACGGCTATTTCCTGTCTCATTATCTTGCACCTCGCTTTCCGGTTTCCGTAAAGAACTGACGGGTTCTGATATGTACGGAAGCGCCGATGAGGAAGAGAATGAGGGTGACACACCAAAAATAGACGGTCATGCGCGGATGATCGTAAAACGGCACACCGTACAGAATGCTTTCACGGTAACCCACAATGATGTAATAGAACGGGTTGGCTTTGAGAAAAGGATGAATACTTTCCGGCATGCGATCCATGGACCAGAGTGCGGGCGTCAAAAAGAAGACAAGGCGCATGACGGAAGGCAGAAACTTTGCAAAATCGCGCGAGAGGACGCACAGGGAAGAGGTCGTTAGGCTAAGACTGTAGATAAAGACCGAAGAGCACAGCGCATAATACAGCACCTGCGGGAAGAATGCGACCGAGGCGTGTCCCATCACCGCCTCAAGCACACAGACCAGCGAAACGGCGATCAAATGCTGAATGAGCTGATACAGAATTCGGGACGCGGGCAGAATGGAATAGGGAAAACGTATTTTCGATGTGATGGTGAGCATGCGATTCACGGACGCCGATCCCTGGATCACCGTCTGGCTGACGAAATACCACGGGATCATGCCGGCAAGAAGCCACCACAAATACGGGATTCCGTCATGCGCCGGACCGGTACGCAGACCGAAGCCGAAGATCATCCAGTAGATCCCCACCTGCAACGCCGGGGAAAGGAAGTTCCAAAGATACCCCAAACTGAAGCCGCGGCTCTCGGTGCGGAGGTCGTGCAGTGCGATATGGAGGGTTCGGTATTGATTTTGAGCAAGCTCTTTGACAACCGTCAGTGCCGAAAATCGAATTTTCATAATGCGCATCCTTTATGACAGATATGACAGATCAGACGTCGTAGCAGCAATCGGAGGAATAGGAAACGATCCTGTCGCTTTCGGGACGGAATTCCGGTGGCTGTGCAGGGGCAAAATTGAAGCGGTCAGCCGCAAATATCACAAAACCGCAGGATGCCGCGCTCTGCAAAAACATGTTCCAGTCCGGTGCGGAATTGCGCACGGGCGGGAGCTTGATGCTGTTCGTGACCTCATACGAGAACACAAGGGTATCGGGGCAAAGGGTCTGTGTGTAGGTATACTCATGAAGATGATCCCGCACATATACCTGCTTTCCGTCGCAGACACAGTATGCCTGCTTGCCGAAGAGCATGGCGTGTGAGTAGACGGCGGACAGCAGCAGATCGGTCAGATACTGTGCGCCGTAATAGCAGTCGGACGTCATCACCGCACAGTAGTCTGCGTCGATCTCACGCAGAGAATCCGCAGAGAAGGCGGAGACGGGACGGATACGGACGTTTTCGGGCAACGCGGCTTTCGGAGCTGCGGCATCGGAATACACTGTGAGGTATTTTTTGTCCTGCGTCTGGCGCGCGAAGGCGGCAAGCAGGGCTTTCTGCGCCTCGGTGTCTGCGGCAAAGCCGACAACGTGAACGCGGTACGGCTTCTCCTGCGTGTCTGCAAGCAGCCCCATGTTCTCCAGGATCATGCGGAAGCGCTGATGATAGGTGTGCTTGGAAAAAACCTCGCGGATGCCTCGCAGTGCAAGGCGGTCGCGGTATTCCCGACTTCCCTGCAGGAGATTGAGCGCAGTACGGGTCTCTTCTTCGCTGTGGCACATTGCGACAAGATCGCCGAAGGTGCAGTCGATGCCGAGGGAATAGCCCGATATGACATTGGTTCCGCATGCAAGCAACTCAAACACCCGACGCGCAAACATGGTGGTGGAGGTGGTGACCGAGTTGACGTTGAGGAAAATGTCGTACATCTTATAGGCGGCGCTCATAAGAGAAAAGGGAAGAGAGCCGATGATATGACTGGTGAACGCCTCGGGGAAGCGGTAGTTCGGGCTGACCATTTTGTTGAAGTTGCGGTCGAACACCTGCAAGCCGTATTCCAGAGACGGAACTAATACCGTCTGCATCTCGGTCTTTCGATCCTCGTGCCTGTGATCGAGCCATGAGCCGGCAAAGGCGAGCGATCCGATCTTATTGGTGTATCGGTCGATGGGGTTGTGCAATTCGGGGTTTGCGGCAAATTGCAGGCAGTAGCACCGCTTGTGCCCTACGTCGCCCTGATACCGCTCCACAATGTCGGCATCCGTGGTATACACGTAATCGAACAGACGCGCCGCATCGATAAAGTGCTCATAGTTGACGGGATCTTCCTTGCACCAGAACACGGTGGGAATGTGCTTTTCGTTGCAGTAGCGGATCAGTGCGGGAAGCTCGGAATGCTCACGGCTGGGCAGATCGGAGACCATATTGTCCCATGAGCCGCTGTTTCCGTGCCATGCCGACTCTACAAACAGGAAGTCCACGGGGGTTTGATCGAGTTGAAAGCTCCACTTGTTGGAATCCAGCAGGAGATAGTCTGCCTCGTTGGCAAAGCAGCCCATGGTGAATTCGTCAAAAATGACAGCAACGCGGGGCTTTTTCGTCGATACTGCGGGAAGCTCATGCTTCATTCTCTCCGCATTGCGCGCGATGGTGCGCATAACGCTCTCGTTTTGCCCGGGCTGCGGGTCGAACGTAATATAGGCATTCCGCAGAACGCCTTTCCCCTCGAATTTCACGATCATGCGGTATCGATTATTCCGCGGGAACAGGAAATATTTCTTTTCATTGATCGGGATCTGCCACATGAACTGCTTTTCGCCGTTGACATACGGGATGATGCACAATGTGGCGACCAGCGTGCCGTCGATCTCGCCGCCGAAGCCGATACGGTAGCGCTCGGATTGCAGAGGAAGCGTGATATCGGGTGCCTTTGAAAACTTGAGATCCTGGATCTGATAGGAGAAAAATACGTTCTTTGCGTCCGCATCAATGATCCATTCGTCCTTGGTCGCCTTGATGTAGGGCGAACCGGACGGATAGAACCAAAGATCCTCGGCAGGGGAGATGCGGATCTCGGAAAGATCGGTGTGTTTCGCCGATGCGGCGGCAAAGGTCTGACGCGAAAGTTCAATGCTCTCAATGACCATGGAGCCGCTGCCCGAGCATTGCAGAGCAAGACGGAAGTTTTTGTATTTTTCAGGTATCTCAAGCGGCATGATTCCGTTTGCGGAAAGGCGCAGAAGCTCTACCTTTCTGCCGTTATCATATGCCATGATGTGGAGCTTGCAGGATACGCCCTCGGTTTTCATGGCGCGGAAGGACACCACATACCGTCC
>CABUHM010000170.1:0-3892 GCA_902491355.1 uncultured Eubacteriales bacterium | reverse complement strand
TCGCCGCGGCGCAGGGCTGGAACGAGGCGTGGACAGCCGCATTCTTGGGCTACGGTCTGGCGCTTGCCAACGGTGCCATCGGTATTTTCGACGATTACACCAAGCTGGTGCACAAGCAAAACGAGGGGCTGACCCCAAAGCAAAAGCTGCTCTTACAGCTCCTGGCGGCAGGTCTTTACCTGTTCGGCATGCGGGCGGCGGGTCTTTTGGAAACTACACTTTATATCCCCTATGCGGGAATTGAGTGGGAATTGGGCATATTCTATTATATATTCGCGCTGATCCTGATTTGCGGCGTGGTGAACGCCGTGAACCTGACCGACGGCATTGACGGTCTTGCCTCATGCGTGACGGCGGCGGTGGCGGCATTCTTTGCCGTGTGCTCCTTCGTTGCGTACCGTGCGGACACGGCGGCGTTTACGGTGCTTCCCGCATTGATCTGCGGCATCTGCCTCGGCTTTCTCGTATACAATTACTATCCTGCGCGCGTATTCATGGGCGATACCGGCTCCCTGTTTTTGGGCGGTGCGGTGGTCGCCATGGCATTCATCATCAACAATCCGCTCATCATTGTTGTGGCGGGGCTTCTGTATATCATCGAATGTGTTTCGGTGATGCTTCAGGTGCTGTATTTCAAGTGCACGCACGGCAAGCGGCTGTTCCGCATGGCGCCCATTCATCACCATTTCGAGAAGGGCGGCTGGAGCGAGCCTAAGGTCGTGGCGGTGTTCACGGTGTTTACCGTGTGCATGTGCGTGATTGCCTTTTTCGGCAGATAACACAATCATTTTTCACTTTTTATCATTCAAAACCGAGATCCGACGGGAAGAAAGGACGGGGTAACATGGGAAATACACAGTATAACGCGCCCCGACCCCGTCGGGATACGGCGGCAAGCGCGCCGAACGGACGCAATGCCGCACAGACCGATTTCAATTCCGATCCGAATTCCGTTCCCAACCGCGCGGCGGCTTCGGCGGGCAGAAAAAAGACCTCTGCCGCGGCAAAGCCATCCCGCAGAAAGACGCCCGGTCAGGGCGCGCCCGTTTTCGAAGAGCCTGATATCGCGCTTCGTAAAAAGAAGCCGACGGTCTCCCCCTCTCCCACTTCTGCCGAGTCCCGTGAACGGGAAAAGGCGAGACGGAAGCGAAAACGCAGAATCGTGAATGTCATGCGTGTGCGCGGCGGCGTTGACAGACCGCTTTTGGTCGTGATCGTGCTCCTGTTGTGCTTTGGCTCCATCATGGTGTTCAGCGCAAGCAATGCATACGCGTTACATAAATACGGCGACAGCTACTATTACATCAAGCGGCAGATCCTGTTTGCGGCAATCGGTCTGGCTGTGATGTTCGGCGTCTCCTTCATGGACTATCGGATATTTCAGCATTTTACGGTGCCTGCCTTTCTGGTCGTGGTGGTGCTTCTGATCATCACCCCTATCTACGGACTGGCGGCGGGCGTTGCCCGACGGTGGATCATCATAGCGGGTGTCCGCTTTCAGCCGTCCGAATTGATGAAATTGGCACTGGTGATGATGCTTGCCTGGTATTATGACCGATTCGAGGCGAAGGTCAACGACCGCTCGAACTTCATGCTGTCCTCCCAGTACAGTATGTTCATCCCGTTCGGCATCGTCATGGGCGTGTGTCTGCTCATCATGCTTGAAAACCACTTCTCCTGCATGATCATCATGTTCCTCATCGGGATGTCGGTCATGTTTGTGGGCGGCGCCCGCAAGCTGTGGTTCGGCATCGGCGGCGCGTCGGTGGGCGTTCTTCTCGTGTTTGCCATCTCGCTTTCCTCCTATGCGCGGGAGCGTGTGGATGTGTTCCTGCATCCCGAGAATTATTCGGCGCAGGACGAGGTGTGGCAGACTTTGCAGGGACTGTATGCCATCGGCTCGGGCGGTCTGCTCGGCGTGGGACTGGGCAACAGCCGTCAAAAGCACATGTTCGTTTCCGAGCCGCAGAACGACTTCATTTTCTCTATCATTTGCGAGGAATTGGGCATGGTCGGCGCACTGGCGGTCATCGCACTGTTTATACTGTTTGTATGGCGCGGACTGGTGGTGTCCATGCGCGCGCCGAATACCTATTCCAAATTGGTGGCGTTCGGCATCACGGCAAAGGTCGCCATTCAGGCAGTGCTGAACATGGGCGTGGTGACGGGCGTGCTTCCCAACACGGGTATATCCCTTCCGTTCTTCAGCTACGGCGGTACATCGCTTGTCGTACTGCTGATTGAAATGGGCGTGCTTCTGGCAATCTCACGCTATTCCTACGAGCAGAACGTAACATAATCATTTCAAGCAAACACTTATTCAGAAGGAGGAGCGCGCATGAAGGTCCTTTTAACGGGCGGCGGTACCGGCGGGCATGTCAATCCGGCGATCGCCATTGCAAACTGCATCAAGAAAAACCGTCCCGATGCGGAGATTGCCTTTGTGGGCACCTCGCGCGGGATCGAAAATAAGCTGGTTCCGGCAGAGGGCTATCCTTTATATCATGTGGAAATACGCGGACTGCGACGCAGTCTGTCACTGGAAAACCTCCGCACTGCGGCGATGATCCCGCGCGCACTGCACGATGCCCGACGGCTCATTTCCGAATTCCAACCCGATCTTGCGATCGGCACGGGCGGATATGTCTGCTGGCCGATCATCCGCGCGGCGGCATCCGCACATATCCCCACGGCACTGCACGAATCCAATGCGGTTCCCGGTGTCGCGGTGAAAATGCTTGAGAGCCGCGTTGACCGTATCTTCTGCAATTTCGAGGAAACCATGCAGTATCTGCACCACCCCGAAAAGGCGATGCGTGTGGGCAACCCCCTAAAGGGCGGCTTTACCGAGATCGATCGGGAGCAGGCGCGTGCCGAGCTTGGCATCAGCGGAAAATACCGATATTTCATCCTGTCCTGCGGCGGCAGTCTCGGCGCACAGCGGGTCAACGAAGAGGTGCTTGCCCTCATGCGCGATTACAGCGCGCACCATCCCGAGGTGTTGCACATCCACGCGACCGGTTCCATTGAATGGGAGGACGCGCAGAAAATGTACCGCGACTACGGGCTGACCGACTGCGAAAACCTTCAACTGGTTGAGTATATCTACGACATGCCGCGGAAGATGGCGGCGGCGGATCTGGTGATCAACCGTGCGGGCGCCATGACCTTATCCGAGCTTGCCATGATGGGCAAGGCGTGCATTCTGATCCCCTCCCCCAACGTGACAAACGATCATCAGTATAAAAACGCGCACGAGCTGGAGAAAAAGGGCGCGGCACAGGTCTTTCGCGAGTCTGAACTGAAAGCCGGCGCGCTCACCGAAGCCGTAGCCGACCTGATCTCGGATCGCCCGAGACGGGAATCCATGCAGAAGGCAATCCGTGCGTTTGCCGTACCGGACAGCGCACAGCTCCTGTATACCGAGCTGATGAAGCTGATCCGGCACTGAGATAAAACAAGACGCAAAAACAAGCATTTCCCCCATTGAAGATATCGATTGAAAGGACGTTTCACTCATGACACTCAATGCGGATACCGTATATTTCGATCAAAGCTCCTTTAACGCCGGTATGATCGCGGATTCTTCTTTTCAGGATCTGAAGGAGAAGAACAACCGCCGTCATATCCGTCGCAATATATTTTACGCGGCGTTTGCTTTGGCGATCTGCGCGATTTTTGTCGTAACCTGCGCCGCCGTGTTCTTCAAAACCGAAAGCGTGACGGTGGAGGGGTGCGGCATCTACGATGCGGACAGGATTCGGGAGTCAAGCGGGATCGCGCTCAAGCAGAACATTGTCTTTATCGACAAAAAGGCGGTGGAGCAGTCCATCATCCGCAACAATCCGTATATCAAGTCGGTGGATGTGCAGCTGGAGCTGCCGTCCAAGGT
>CABUHM010000169.1:0-3892 GCA_902491355.1 uncultured Eubacteriales bacterium | reverse complement strand
GGCGATAAGCCCATGCTGACCGTCTTTTCCAAAGCCTCGCTTGCCGATCCGAGCGTCACCGATCTGTGGAAAAAGAAATATCAAAGCGAAAACCGCATCTGCCTCTTCACCGACTGCATCACGGGAGAAGGATATCGGGAGTTGCCCGAAGCCATACGCGCCGCCATGCATGAAAAGTTGGAGCGCTACCGTCAGAAGGGCATGAACGGAAGAGCGTTGCGCGCCATGATCGTGGGGATCCCGAACGTCGGAAAATCGTCCCTCATCAACCGTCTGGCAGGCGGAAAGCGGGCGCGCGTGGAGGATCGTCCGGGCGTGACGACCGCCAAGCAGTGGGTCCCCACCCGCATCGGGCTGGAGCTGATGGACATGCCGGGCGTGCTCTGGCCGAAATTCGAGGAACGCGCCGTGGGAGAAAATCTTGCCGTGACCGGCGCTATCCGCGATGCCGTTTTGGACGGCGAGGAGATTGCTACCCTGCTCTGCGCCCGTCTGCGCTGGCTGTACCCCGCCCTGTTTGCGGCACGGTACAAGCTGGACGACGAACAGAAATTGGAGAGCGTCCCCGCGTGGGAGTTGTTTGAATGGGTCGGCAGAAAGCGCGGATTTCTCATTTCGGGCGGCGAGATCAATACCGAGCGCACCTCGGTCATGCTTTTGGACGAATTCCGCTCGGGCAAGATCGGACGCATTTCCTTAGAGCGTCCGAACCAACCGATCACGCCGCCCGACGAAAAAACGGAGGACGCGCCATGCTGACGTGGGAATTGGAGGAACAGGCACACCGTGACGGTTTTCTCACGGTCTGCGGCACCGATGAGGCGGGACGCGGTCCGCTTGCAGGACCGGTATGCGCCGCCGCCGTTATTCTGCCGCAGGGTTGGTTTCCCGAAGGGCTGAACGATTCCAAAAAGCTCTCTGAAAAGAAGCGCGAGCTGTTTTTTGCGCAGATCACCGAGCATGCGCTGTCCTACGGGATCGCCTTCGCCTCGGTGGAGGAGATCGACGAGCTGAACATTCTCAACGCCTCACAGCTTGCCATGCGGCGCGCCGTCGCCATGCTCTCCCCCTCCCCCGATTTGGTTCTGGTGGACGGGAATGTGGCGCGCGGCTTTTCACAGGCGACCGTCACCGTGGTCGGCGGGGACGGAAAATCGCCCTCCGTCGCGGCGGCATCCGTGCTTGCCAAGGTCAGCCGTGACCGTTTGTGCGCCGAGCTGGATCGGGAATATCCGCAATACGGCTTCCTGCGCCACAAGGGCTATCCCACCCGAGAACACATGGATGCCGTGCGGCAATACGGTCCCGCACCCTGTCACCGAAAGAGCTTTCTCGGTTTTCTGACCCGAGACGGCGGACGGGGACACGAAAAATGATCGGGCTGCCGCGTCTCCGCAACCGACGTGCACTCGGCAATCGGGGTGAAACCATCGCGACACAGTATCTTACGCGGTGCGGCTGTCAGATCCTGCACCGCAACTACCATACGCCGCACGGGGAGATCGACATCGTGTTCCGCGAGGACGGCTGTCTCGTGTTTGCCGAAGTCAAGCAACGAAGCGTATCAAAAGCACAGGCGGCATACGGACGTCCCGCGCTTGCGGTCAATTTTACAAAGCGTTCGCATATCATATCATCGGCGCTCTGTTACCTGCAAAAAGAAAAAACGGGCGGGGATATCCGATTTGATGTGATCGAAATTCTCACCTGTCCCGTGGGCGAAGGCTTTGTGCAGGCAAAAATCGACCATATCCGGGGCGCCTTCGGCGTGAACGACCCACGCTGAGAAACAAGGGGGAAAGCCATGACCATACCCATGCGTCTGTTTGACCTGCACTGCGACACGCTGACCGAACTGCATGACAGAAATGCGTGTTGGGAGAAAAACGACCTGCAGCTTCAGGCAAACGATATTGCAAAGCTGGATTCTTACTGTCAGGTGTTCGCCGTTTTCAGCCCGAACTCCATGACATCGGACGAAGCGTGGACGCGCTATCGGAGCTGTGTCGACCGTCTGCTCCCCGCCGTCCGCACCGCGCTCGGCACACACGGGAAAGCCATACTGTCGGTGGAAAACGCCACCCTGCTCGACGGTCATCCCGAGCTGCTCGACCGTCTGACAGAGGACGGCGTCCGCATCCTGACTCCCCTGTGGGGCGGGGACAACGCACTGGGCGGCGCACACGATACCGAGCACGGCTTAACGCCGTTCGGCGCGGACATCGTGCGGGCATGCCTGACAACGGGGATCACACCCGACGTGTCCCATGCCTCGGACGAGGCGTTCTGGGAGATCGCGTCCCTGTGCCGCGATGCGGGAAAGCCCTTCATCGCCAGCCATTCGGACAGCAGAGTGGTCTGCCCGCACACGCGGAACCTGACCGACGCCATGTTCCGTGCGGTGCGCGACGCAGGCGGCATAGTGGGCATCAACCTGTACAGTCCCCATCTCGGCGGCACCGAAAACGCAAAACTGACCGATGCGGTCGATCACATTCTGCATTTTTGCAGACTGGACGGCGAGGAAACCGTCGCCTTCGGCTGTGATCTGGACGGCATCCCGAAGCCGCCCGAGGGCTTTTCGGGCATCTGCGATCTTTTCGGGCTGGCGGAGCTTCTGCACAAACGCGGTCTGTCGCAAAGGACTGTGGAAAACATATTTTTCGGGAACGCATTCCGCTTTGCGGAGCGCAACGGTTGGCTGTAACGCCGCCGAAAACCGATTCGGAAACGATTATCCAAAGGAAAGGGATTCACATATGGAATACAAAAGCACACGCGGCGCCGAAAACGGTGTCAGCTCCGCATTTGCCATCAAACAGGGCTTGGCATCGGACGGAGGACTCTTCATGCCCTGCGAGCTTCCGCAGATCACGCAGGAGGAGATCCGCACTCTGTGCGGCATGACCTATCCGCAGAGAGCAGCATATATCCTCGGAAAGTATCTCACCGACTATACGGCAGAGGAACTGCGCACGGACTGCGCGGCGGCATACGCGACCGACCGCTTTCCCGGCGGCGCCGCACCGCTCCATAAGCTGAGGGACGGTCTCCACGTTCTCGAGCTGTGGCACGGTCCCACATGCGCCTTCAAGGATATGGCGCTGCAGATCATGCCGAAGCTCCTTTCCCACGCTCTGGTTAAGACCGGAGAAAAGCGGGACGCGCTGATCTTGGTCGCCACCTCGGGCGACACGGGCAAGGCGGCATTGGAGGGCTACCGCGACGTACCCCACACCAAAATGCTGGTCTATTACCCAGTGGACGGCGTGAGCCGCATCCAGAAGCTCCAGATGGCGACGCAGGAGGGCGGCAACGTTTCGGTTTGCTCGGTGCGCGGCAACTTCGACGACGCGCAAAACGGCGTAAAACGCATTTTCTCGGACGCATCTGCCGCACAGCTTCTCTCGGAGCACGGCTATATCCTGTCCAGTGCAAACTCCATCAACTGGGGACGCCTGGCGCCGCAGATCGTCTATTATGTATCGGCGTACTGCGACCTGATCAACGCAGGTGAGATCACGGTGGGCGACGAGATCAACGTCACCGTGCCTACGGGCAACTTCGGCAACATATTCGCGGCATATCTTGCACGCCGTGCGGGTCTGCCCATTCACCGTCTGGTGTGCGCGTCCAACTGCAACAACATCCTCACGGACTTCCTGCAAAGCGGCACGTACGACCGCAACCGCGCATTCCACACCACCATGTCGCCGTCCATGGACATCCTGATCTCCAGCAATCTGGAACGGATGCTCTATCTTGCAGCCGGCAGTGAGCGCACGACGCAGTACATGCGCGCGCTCTCCGAGCAGGGCGTGTATACGGTGGACGCAGACGTGAAAAAGGCTCTGGACGACGTGTTCACGGGCAAATTCTGCTCCGAGGAAAA
>CABUHM010000168.1:0-3901 GCA_902491355.1 uncultured Eubacteriales bacterium | reverse complement strand
TCTCTTAACACAACCGGTGTATCCGTGACCCTTGGTGATGCCGGTAACGTCGACCTTTTCACCTGCCGCAAACGTTTCAGCGGTGACGGTATCGCCGATTTTGAAGTCCGAGCAATCGTCAAGTCGGAATTCCTTGAGGTGCTTCTTGAGTGCCAGATTGTTCTTCTTGAAATGACCGATCTCAGCCTTGGTCAGTTTTCTCTCCGCGATGTCCTCAAAGCCGAGCTGAACTGCTTCGTAGCCGTCGTTTTCCAGAGTCTTGATCTGGGAAACCACACACGGACCTGCCTCGATAACGGTGACCGGAATCACGTTACCGTTTTCGTCAAAAATCTGCGTCATACCCAGCTTTTTGCCGATAATACCTTTTTTCATTATGTTGTTCCTCCTGTTTTAGTTATTGGTTGGCTGTGCCAACATGACATAAAACTGTCCGTCGGTTAAACTTGTCCGGATCGCTCCGGCGCGCCTCGGCATTTACGCCTTCAGCTCAAGCTCAACGCCGGCGGGAAGTTCCAATGCGGAAATCGCTTCAATTGCTTTTTCCGAGGGTTTGATAATGTCGATCAGTCTCTTATGAGTACGAAGCTCAAACTGTTCGCGGCTGTCCTTATACTTATGGACTGCACGCAGAATGGTTACGATTTCCTTCTCGGTGGGGAGCGGAACGGGACCGGACACTTCACAGCCGTTTCTCTTGGCTGCTTCCACAATCTTCGCCGCCGCCTGATCCACCAAGGTGTGATCGTAGCTCTTGAGTCTGATTCTGACCTTCTCTTTTACTGCTGCCACTTGTTTTTCCTCCTCTTTTCATTGTTCCTCCGCCCATATGGCGGAGCCCATAAAATGGGGGGACAATGTCCGTTCTTTCTGCCGCAGGACATTCCGGCAAGGTGTGAACACTCAGCCGGGTGTTTCCTGACATCACATGCAAAAAACCGAAATCCTGTGCCTTTACAACTCGCGCCGCACCGCCGGCACCGCAAGGTACCTTTGCCACGGCAAAGCATGGGGAATCCGGGTGAAAGACGGTCATTCTCTGCCGCCCGGTTTGAAACCAGACATACTCCGCGGAAATTTCCTGCGCGGCACGGGTTATACCGCACAGCCACCTTCCGTTTCAACGCACATCAAGCCTTTCCATTATATACACTTCCGCGCAAAAAATCAACATTTTTTTCGCGTAAATGTAATTTTTACATTTTGTTCATATTATTTCTGTATCGATCCGTCCCCCAACTGTCCGTTTTGCGCCGTATCACGCACCGAACGAACGGACATTCCACCCGATTCACCCGCCCATGTGAAGCAATCTGACCACGAAGCACGAGAAAAAGACGGCAAACAGCATGGTCAGAAACGCCGCCCAAAGCGCATAGCGCGTTTTGCGGATCCCGACCGCACCGAAATAGACGCTTGCAATGTAGATCACGGTATCGGACGAACCGACAAGCACAGAGCCGCACAGCCCTGCAAGGCTGTCCGCGCCCCACACGGCGAATATACCGTTGAGCGCCGCCGTGGACGCGCTGCCCGACATCGGTCTTGTCAGGATCAGCGGCACCGTTTCCACGGGGATCCCGAGCCGGGACAGCACGGGCTTGAGCGCATCCCCGAGCGCCTCCGGAAAGCCGCTTGCGTTCAGCATGGAGACCGCCATGATCAGCCCCACCAGAACAGGAATGAGACGGATCGAAGTCTCCAAGCCCTCGCGTGCGCCGTCCAAAAAACTGTCGAACAGATTTTTCTTCCTATATATAAGGATGCACAGAGCGGTGCCGCAAAGCACCAGCGCCGCCACGCCGCGGGAAAGAAGCTCCAACGCTATCCACTCTCCTTTTTCAGCCCGCCGAGCAGGCGGCACCATATCACGGACACCGCACAGCACCCCGCAGAACAGATCCACACCGGCAAAAGAATGTCAAAGGGATTTGCCGCACCCGCCGCGCGCCGCAGTGAAATGAGGGTGGTGGGGAGCAGATTCAGAGGTGCGGTGCTCATGACCGTGAAGGTGATCATATCGGCGCTCGCCGTATCTCCGCGCGGCGCATTCTCACGCAGTGCCTTCATGGCGCGCACGGCAAGCGGGGTCGCGGCGTTTCCGATGCCAAGCATATTTGCTGCAAACGCGGCGGCGATCTCCCGCAGTCCGTTTCCCTTCCGCGCCGCATCGGGAAAAAGCCATCGCATGGGGCGTCCGAGCAGTCGCGCCAGCTTATCGCACAGACCCGCGTCGCAAAACACCCGCATGATCCCGTTCCACAGGCACATGCCGCCGCACAGGGCAAATGTGAGCCGAATCGCCTCCTGCGCGCCGTCCAACGCTGCATCGGTAACTCCGGACAGGTTTCCTCCGAAAATACCGAATGCGACTGCGATCAGGATAAAAACAGAAAATAGGACACCAAGCATGCGTTTCCCCTCTCTTATGCCGACAAACTTCACAATTATTTCGAATTTGTTTATGAAATACCGCTTGAAACGCCGCAGTTCGTATGCTATTATGGTCTCATGATCACAAAGCTTCATTGTGTGACATAGCAACGAGGTATTTTTATGAAATCAACAGGCATCGTTCGGAAAATCGACGAATTGGGAAGAATTGTTCTTCCTGCAGAGCTTCGGACATCTCTGGGGATCCAAAACCGCGAAAGTCTGGAAATCTTTGTGGACGGGGACAACATCATTCTGCGGCGCTATCAGCCGGTGTGCGTCTTTTGCGGACAGCACCAGAATCTGAGCAGCTTTCGCGGAAAATTGGTGTGCCGCTCCTGTTTGGACGGTCTGCACAACTTCGAGCCGTAAGCCGCATCCCGATCACAAAATACCCGAAACGCACGCCCAGTTGCACCTCCGTGTCGGCTGAGCGGCGCTTTTGTATCCATTTATATGTAAGCTCCCCGTCGGCAATGCCGAACGGGGACTTTTTTATCTGCTTTTTCCTTTGTTTTTTGATTTTCTGTATAAGACAGGCAGTTTCCGTAAAAAATACTGGTAAATTCACATAAAAGGATGGTTTTACCATGGACACAAAATCAAAAAGCAAGCTGCTCACACGTTCCGCCTATGTTATATTCACCATTATGGCGGTTGCCGTGCTTTGTATCACCCTGTACGCCGTTGTCACCTTTGTATCCCGACGTCATCAGGCGCCCGAGGAAACACCTCAGCCCGGAACGGAGCAGACCGAACCCAAGGTCACTCTGCCGCCCGTCACACAGCTGCCTGCCCCTGCCACCGAACCGCCTGCGACCGAGCCGCCCGCATCGTCGGACAGTCCCACGGACGCTGAACCTCTGCAGTTCTTTATGCCCGCACAGGGCGCGGTGATTTCGGCTTACAGCGCCGACATGCCGGTATATTCACCCAGCATGAACGACTACCGCGTGCACTGCGGCGTAGATATCGGTGCGGAATTGGGCGCCGAGGTGTATGCATGCGCCGCGGGCACCGTGACCGACGTCTATTCGGACGACTTCATGGGACAGTGCATCACCATTGACCACGGAGACGGTCTGAACTCGCACTATATGAACCTTTCAGCCGAGCTTCCGTCCACCGTGAAGGTCGGTGCCGCCGTCAGCGGCGGTCAGCTCATCGGTGCGGTAGGCGATACCGCACCGGTCGAAATTGCACAAAGTCCGCATCTTCATTTTGCCATGACCCAAAACGCCGCATCGGTTGATCCCGCCTCCTATCTGCCTGAACTGAAAAACGCACAGAGCGACAGCGGCGCACAGGAATAACCGTTCGGCTTTCTCCCGCGACCGGTACCGGAGCACTCCGATACCGGTCATTTTTTGCACAGATGTATTTTTGCGCAGTACGACAGATCAAGGTGCAACACGCGTTCCCTTACGAAGGGTTTGCACAGACTTCGCGCCCCGCGTCGGGGCGCGCG
>CABUHM010000167.1:0-3910 GCA_902491355.1 uncultured Eubacteriales bacterium | reverse complement strand
TTCTGTCCCGTCTGCTCTTTTTCGCCGTAGTGCTTTTCCAGATAGCGCACACGCGCGTTTTTTGCAATGTGGAAGGCGTGGATACCGTCGTGCGCGTTGTCCTCGCAGGCGCAGTTGTGAATGCCGCAACCCGCCACGATCACCACGTCCGCATCCTCGCCCACGTAGAAATCGTTATATACCAGATCCCGCAGTCCCGCCTCGGTCAGGATCACGGGGATGTGCACCTCCTCATACTTGGTGCCGGGCGCAATGATGATATCGATGCCGGGACGGTCTGTCTTGGAACGGATCTCTATGTTTTGACTGGACTGCTTTGCAAAGGGCTTCCCGTTCAATCGAAGATTATAGGCACCGCTGAGCGGATCGTCGATACCTGTGATGGTTTTCAAAAGGTCTTTTTCCACCTGATTTAACTCTGCCATAGGTCTTATTACGCTTCCTTTCGTTGCTCTCGTTCTGCGCTCAGTGCGCGGCTTGCGGATCAGTGCAGCAGGTGCACGCGGGACCGGACTGTGCAAGTCTGGGAAGCATCTCCTCCCGACTGCCGTCTGCGGCGATCACGCCGTTTTCCAGTAACAGAATGCGATCGCATGCGGCAAAGATACGCTCCTGATGGGAAATGATGAGGATACTGCCCTTCGCCGTCGTCCGCAGATGCTCAAACACACGGATGAGGTTGCGGAAGCTCCACAGGTCGATGCCCGCCTCGGGTTCGTCGAACACGGTGACCGCCGTCCCGCGGGCAATGACCGATGCGATCTCGATGCGCTTCAGCTCACCGCCCGAAAGAGAATCGTCGATCTCGCGGTTCACGTATTCCTCGGCGCACATGCCCACCTCGGAAAGATAGGAGCACGCCTGCGCGCGCGTCAGGGTGCTTCTGTGTGCCATGGACAGCATGTCGCGCACCGTGATGCCCTTAAAACGGACGGGCTGTTGCAGGGCAAAGGAGATGCCCCGCTTGGCACGCTCCGTGACAGAGCACGCCGTGATGTCCTCTCCGTTGAGCAGGATCCTGCCCGAGGACGGTTTGTTGATGCCCATAATGATTTTGGCAAGCGTGGATTTTCCGCTACCGTTCGGACCGGTGATCACGGTCATACGCTCATCCAATGTCAAATTGACATCATGCAGGATCTCCCGACCGTCCGGTACCGAAAATGAAATATGCTCAAGCTGTAACATAATATT
The DNA here is from genome assembly GCA_902491355.1 of uncultured Eubacteriales bacterium. GTDB lineage: Bacteria > Bacillota > Clostridia > Oscillospirales > CAG-272 > UMGS2055. Next base: position 2,716 of record CABUHM010000167.1, on the reverse strand, counting down.
GATGCTTCTCCGCTCTCATTTTGTCTTTTGTACGGCAACGTCTTTCCGTCCCCGCTTTTTTCGGCGTGTCGATGCCCCTCAAAAAGGCACAAACACTCCACAACATGCATTAGTATAGCACATTTCAAAGAAATTTTCAACAATTTTGAAAAACCTCTTGCAAAATGGAGAAAATCATGATATAATAGAATCAGCAATTAGAATCATTATAAATTTGATAAATTAAAGGAGATTATGACTATGAAAAAGTGGAGATGCACCGTTTGCGGAGAAATCGTGGAATCTGACGTTCGTCCGGACAAATGTCCTCTGTGCCGCGCACCCGGCGAGAAGTTTGTTGAAGTGACCGACGAAGAGCAGACCTGGGCGGCTGAGCATGTCGTGGGCATTGCCAAGAACGCCGATCCCCGCATCGTAGAAGGTCTGCGCGCAAACTTCAACGGCGAATGCTCCGAGGTTGGTATGTACCTCGCCATGTCCCGTGCCGCCGCAAGAGAAGGATACCCCGAAATTGCGGAATACTGGAAGACCGCCGCATTTGAAGAGGCAGAGCATGCGGCAAAATTCGCCGAGCTTTTGGGCGAATGCGTTTCCGCATCCACCAAGGAAAACCTCGAAGCCCGCGTTGCCGCCGAGAACGGCGCAACCTCCGGTAAGTTCGAGCTTGCCAAGCTCGCCAAGGAGCTGAATCTGGATGCCATCCACGACACCGTTCACGAAATGGCAAAGGACGAAGCCCGTCACGGCAGAGCATTTGCCGGTCTGCTCAAGAGATATTTCAACTGAGCTAAGAAACCGCACGATTTCATAAAGCAACAAATTCGGAAGGCACAGGGCAGGTATTGCTCCGTGCCTTCCCATTTTCGTATCTTGCTTTCCGATGGGAACAACTGCGGCGGAGTATGATCTCTCGCGCCCCGCGTCGGGAGCCGTCAGCCTACGGCTGACGGCTCGAAATCGGCGGCATATGCGCAGTCCCTATCCGAACCGCCATGCCTCCCGCCGCCGATTTCCGTCGGCACGGCAAGCCGTGCCGACCCGACGCGGGGCGCGAGACGCACGTTACTGCACCCCCACATAAAAATCTGCCGCATGCAAGACCGAAGGGCTTTGCATGCGGCAGATCGCAGTGATCGGGACAGAATGCCGTCAAACAACCGACACACATTCGCCCGAAGCGGACTCAAAACGTGATCTCGTAGGTCTTTCCGCGGGTATCGGTCACGGTGACCACACCCGAACCGTAAATACTGTTCAGATACGGACTGCGGTAGAGATATCCGGACTCAAAATCCACAGCTTTCCCGTTGACCGTGGGAGCCGCAGAACGGTACAGATTGTATGTGAGCACATCGCCGTCAAGGGAGCGATAGGTCACCAAACGCGTTCTGGTGTTGAAGAACACATGCGGCAGTGCAGAAGCAAATTCGTCGACCGAGGCATAGGCATCGGCAGGCGCGCACTGTACCACAGCCGCCTTGTAGGCATCATCGAAGGAATAAAGCTCGCCGAGACCGTTCACGATGTTCTTGATGGTCGATGTGGTCTGCGAGGGCGTACCGCCGACTCCGTAAACCGCGATATATGCACCGGTTTTCGGCTCCTGCGCGACCATCCATCCGTCGTGCTCCGTAAAGGTGAAGGCAGACGAGGCGTACATGATAAACTGCGTCGTCTCCAGCGCCTCCGAGCAGTGCACCACGATCATAGCGCTCTTTTCGCTGACACCGTCGATCTCATTGTAGCCGGTCTTATCCTCGGACGCGCCCGTAAAGTACACACGGTTGTCCATATATGCCGTGTAATCGCCCGAGAAAATCACGCTCATGCACTTGTTCTGCTGATACAGCTCGACCAGATTGCCCGCAGAAGAGCGACGATCTCCCATCAGAGAGCCGAGCACGTAGTCCGAGCAGACGTAAGTCGTTTTCTGTGCCTGCGGCTTGAGGGGCGTAAAGTTATAGCGGAAGCGGCTGTTGCCGAGATAGTCACGCGAACCGGCGGACGGCATTGCCGCCTGATAGGTGTACGGCTCGGCAGTCAGATCAGACACGGCAAGGTCATATAAATAGGTGGACGGACGGTACGTGGTGAGCGCCACCGACAGGAGCGCCGGATGATATGTGATCTTTTTGAAGATATTGAAATTCGTCCCAAAGAAGGTCGCCGCATAATACTCCGCCGCGCCGAGCGGGCTGGATGCGCTTTTCTTGTAGCAACGGGTGGTAGCGCCGCCGCGCGAATTATCAGCAGTCTGCACAACGGTTTCCGCCATATAGACATCCACGGTATTGCGGCTGAGACGGCGCAGATCCTCGCTTCTGCCGAAATCGTACAGGCTGAGAAGCGCACCCACGGTATACTTCATGTAGGTCTGCGAGCCGTTCTCGATGTTCACCCCGTATTTGCCGCGCACGGCGAGATAAGCCGTGAGATAGGTCTCCCATGCGGAAAAATGCGTGCTGACCGTGTTGCCGTCGCTCAATCGGGTGTTCTCTTTTCCGGCATCCATCAGGATCGCCGCACCGAGATAGAAGGCGGTTCTCTGCACGATGTGATGGTTTTCCGAGTCATAAATCGTGTAGCTGTCTGCCGTAGGAAGCGTTCTTGCCTTGGCGAGATCGGAGTTCAGGGTCAGAAAATTCAGAAAATAGTTCTCAATCGCCGTCTTGGTCTCTGCCTCCAGACGATCCCCGTATTGCAGGTAGCTCCGAAG
>CABUHM010000166.1:0-3914 GCA_902491355.1 uncultured Eubacteriales bacterium | reverse complement strand
GTAATTTCTCCCGGATTCGCCTTCGGCAATTTCGTCCTCCATTTTCCACACGGCAAGGACGAATCGCTTCATGATCCGTTTGAGGAAACGCACGAAAAAATTCGGCTTTTTGGTCTTTTTGGTTTGAGCGGGGGCTTGATTGTTCAAGATGTCACACTCCTCTCGGCATCGGTGTTGTCTGCACGGACGGGTGGTAATAATAGCTTGTGGTATTCGCGCAGTAAAACGTTCTTTTCGCTTTGCCAATTCACGCTGACGGCGGTTCGCAGGGAATTGCGGACAAGGTCGGCGTGCAGCTTCGGATCACGGAGCAGTCGATTCACCGCATCGGCTATGGATTCTGGAGAATCGGAATCGACCAGAATACCTGTGCCGTATTCCGTGACGTAGTGGGCAATGGCGGGCAGGTCGGACGCAATGACCGGAACGCCTGCAACGGTATATTCGCTGATCTTATTGGAAAGCGCGGAATGGTGGTTGTAGCAGACATCGCGCAGTACCTGAAATCCGAGGTAAGCGTCCATGGTGTAATACTTCATCGCGCGGGACCATGGGCAGGAAAAACACGCGCTTTTCCAGCACGCGCTCCTTTACCGCGCTTTGGAGATAATTTTTGATCTTGCCGTCGCCGATGTAGACCACGGCGCACGGGTCCATTAGGGGAACTGCACGAAGCAGTACGCGGAGTCCGCGTCCCTGCTGAACGCCGCCCTGGTAGAGGCAGATCGGAAGCTCCTCGGGAATGCCGAGCCGTTCATGCAGATTTACCCGTTGCGGGCGTAACTTTGCGGCATCGTAATAGTCCGCGTAGTTGTGCAGGGCGACGGGCGGCTCGATGCCGTATAGCTTGGCGGTGTAGTCGGCGCGGATCTCGTTTTCGCAAAAGAGAGCATCGGGGCGGTGAATGAGATGCTTCTCCAGAATTTTCGCAAATGCGCCGTAGCCGGTGCGGCTTGTCTGCACCTCGTGGGAGTCGTAAACAACGGCGGCTCTCTTGCGGAACAGACCGGCACACACGATCGCCTGCGGCAGTGTGTTCAGATCGTTTGCATGATAGATCTCGGCATGACAGCGGCGTCCGGCGCGTACCATGCGCAGAATCGCCGTCGCGTTGAGAATGAATTTCGGTGCATGCCAGGAGGCACAGCGCAAGCACGGGAGAAAGCAGACAGGAAAGCCCGATGAGAAGAAGAAGCGTGAGCGCGGTGACATACCGCAACGAGCCGCGCAGGATATCGTGCCCGAACATGAAAATTCCTTTGGGAACGCGCAGAACGCGGAAGCCGTCTACGGTCTCTTCGCTCGGCAATCGGGATTTGCCGTCCTGCAGGCAGATCAGGGTCACACGGTAACCGTCCTCTGCCAGAGAGCGGCATTCTTTATATACGCGCGCATCGTATAGAAAAGTGTTCCACACAAAGGCGCAGATATCAGTTTTGATTGGGCTTTTTCTCATGTTTTTTCAGGTTTCGTTCCAGGAGCAGTTCGTATTCATGTACCAGAACGGAGGCGGCGTAATGTCGGCTCGCGTATTTCAGTGCATGCTCGCTCATGGCTTTTATAGTCTCGCCCCGATCATGGGCGAGTTGAAGGAGGATTTCGGCAAGTGCGGCGGAATCACCGGGGTCAACGCCGTAGCCTGCTTGGGATTTCTCCACAATGGCACGGCTGATCCCGCACGCCGACAGAAGCACCGGCTTTCCGAAGGAGAAATATTCACCGAGCTTTCCGGGCGTTACGGATTGAAATGTGCGGCTGTTTTTGATGCCGATATAGCACAGGTCGGTCTGCGCCATGATCTCCGCAATGTATTTGCGCGGAACGGCGTTGCAAAGGTGTACGTTCGGCAGGGAAAGGGAACGGATCCGCTCCTCAAGATCGCGTCGGGCTGATCCCGCGCCGTAAATCTGGAACAAAATGTCCTGCTCGTCCCGCAGACGGTAGGCGGCACCCAAAAGGGTGTCAAAGTCTTGTGCCAAGCCGATGTTTCCGGTATAGCTGACGGTCAGCGGTCGGTGCGCTTTGACCTGTACCTCCCGATGAAGAACGGCATCGGGAATCATATTCGGAATATAGACGATCTCTTTGTTCGGGCATTTTTTGCGGATGTGCGCTTCGTAGTCGGAACTGTTGATACAGATCGCATCTGCCTGCTTCAGAATTCGGTTTTCCAGACGGTACAACACGTTCAGAAGCGGACGAAAGCGGAAGATTTTCATCTCGGAAATGATTTCGGGCCACAGGTCGCGCACATCGAAAATGAAGGGAATGCCGAAATGCTTGGCACGGATGCCTGCAAGTCCGGACAAAAGCTGTGGCGAGGTCGCAATGACGGCATCATAGTCGTGATGGCGGTTGATGTGGGCGCGGCATCCGAGCCAAAAGGAGACATAGTTGAGACAGCGGTTTACCTTTGAAAAATTTTCGCGGATGCCGAGGCACGGGATGCGCACGGTATGAACCCGTTCCGGCTCGGCGGCGAAGACCCCCCAATCGGAAAATTCCTCATTTTGGTAAAGATCGCGCGCAGGGTAGGAGGCAACAGGACACAGCACGGTAACGTCATGACCCTTCTGCACCAGAACCGATGCCAGCGTAGTCATGCGCAGGGAGCCTGTACCGATCTCCGGATAAAACACTTGTGTTACGATTAATAGCTTCATGGGTTCCTCAATTGATTGTGGGCGTGTGGCACTCTGGCACAGTAGCCGTGGGCAAGGTTGCGTCGGGCAGTTGAAATTGACCGTACTGACACCGTGGTGAAACAGTGTCGCGACACTGCCTGCCGCATGAGCGGCAAAAGTGCGGGGTACGGCGGATGCTCCGACATTGCAACGTTAAACCCGGGCAAATGTCAGCACCCCATGCTTAATATTGGGTCAGAATGTCGGTAATTCTCTTGGAGGCAAGACCGTCTCCATATGGGTTGGAGGCGTTGCTCATTCTGCGGTAGGCTTCGGGGTTCTCCAAAAGCTCCTTGAATGCGGTATAAATGCTGTCCTCATGGGTTCCTGTCAGCTTCAGCGTACCCGCCTTGATTCCCTCCGGACGCTCGGTGGTGTCACGCATCACCAGAACAGGCTTGCCAAGGGAGGGGGCTTCCTCCTGAATTCCGCCGCTGTCGGTCAGGATCATGTAGGAACGTGACAGGAAGTTGTGGAAATCCAAAACCTCGAGAGGCTCGATAATGTGGATTCGGTCGGACGAGCCGAGATATTTCTCAGCAAGTTCGCGCACAACGGGATTCATGTGAATGGGATAGATCGCCTTGACATCCGGATGCTCGTCGATGATGCGTCGGATCGCACGGAACATATGCGCCATCGGTTTGCCGAGGTTCTCTCTGCGATGCGCGGTCAGCATGATAAGACGGCTGTCGGATGCCCATTCCAACTCGGGATGGGTGTAGTCGTCGCGGACGGTGATCTTCAATGCGTCAATTGCAGTATTACCCGTGACAAAGATCGTGCTCGGGTCTTTTCCTTCCCGCAGCAAATTGTCGCGGGAAAGCTCTGTTGGGGCAAAATTATACTTTGCAACGATTCCCACCGCCTGACGGTTGAATTCCTCGGGGTAGGGGGAATAGATATTGTAGGTGCGCAGTCCGGCTTCCACATGGCCGACGGGAACCTGCAGATAGAAGCAGGCAAGTGCGGTGGAAAATGTGGTAGATGTATCGCCGTGTACCAGAACAACATCCGGCTTTTCGGAGATCAGAATCTCGCGGATCTTCTCAAGGATGGAAATCGTGACGTCAAACAGGGTCTGACGATCCTTCATGATCGCCAGATCGTAATCGGGCTTTACGTGGAACGCAGTCAGAACCTGATCAAGCATCTGACGGTGCTGGCCGGTCACGCAGACGACGGTCTGCACATCCTTTCGGGTCTGTAATTCTCGTACAAGGGGACACA
>CABUHM010000165.1:0-3936 GCA_902491355.1 uncultured Eubacteriales bacterium | reverse complement strand
CAAAATCCTGCATGCCGTTTGCAACGACCGAGCCGCTGACCGCGCGGATCACTGCGTCCGCGCCGATCTGCTCGGGCAGGACGTAATCCGAGGTATCCGAAAAGCCCTCACCTGAAAGGCTTGCGCTGATGGCAAGGTCGGGGGACGAGGACAGACTGTACAAAACGGCTGTATACCGCACGCTCCTTTTCACATTGTTCTTGAGACGGATGACGCTGTCCTTTTCCGTCCCGGGCGCCAGCACCTTTTCGGCGTTTTCCGCATTGACATTCTGATATAAAGTCTCAAAGAACGAAAGATTTGCAGAACCGTCTGCCCTCACCGAGGTATCCTTATCCCACGTGAGTGTGCCTGTTGTGTAGGTGAGGATGTGTTCCGGTCTTTCACTGCGTGTTGCATAGGTAAGACCAATCATGATCGGGAGCAGAACGACCTGCAATATAAACAAGATTAAAAATACGGGAAAAATCCATTCCCGCACGGAAACCGTGTGCTTCATGGAACACCTCTCTCTGCGCATCAGTCAAAAGCTACGCTTCGGGTCATATTCAAAATTCCCGAATAGGCTTCGGGGAGCTTGAATACATCCCGAAGACATCCCCCGCCCGCCACATGACGGGGGATGCTCGGTGATATGTATGTCCGAACGGACTGAGGATTAGTCGATCTGGGTTACAGTTGTAGCAACAGTGATCGTAATGGTAGCAGCCTTGCCCTCGGCAGCCTGATCGCCGAGGTAGGTGTCCTTCTCGTCGGTCTGCTTGTTGTCAGTTCCGACAAAATCCCAAGCCCAGGAAATCACGGGAGCCTTTGCAACAGCGGCAGAGCTGAGATCGGTCTTCGCCTGATAGTTCTCGGTGCTGTCGATTTTGCCCTTCACTGCGGCTGCAAAATCAGTAGCGGAATTGTAGTCCATACCGTAAACCGTATCAGAACCAACGGTGATCTTCAGAGGGCAGTAATAATTGCCGTTAGCATCGACCCACTTATCGTTCAGTGCAACCGTAGCAGTGTGTGCAACGGTAACTGCGACCTCGGGCGTGCCGGTCACGCTGATTGCGAGAGAGCCGGTCTTGGAAGTACCGGGCGCCACAACATTGTCATCGCCGGCAGAAATGACAGACTGTGCGATAACATCGCCCTTATAGTCATTCACCTTCGGGTCAGCAGCATCATACGTCTTTGCGAATACGTCACCGGTCGCTTCAACCTTAACACCAAACTTAGCAACGCGTGCGGTATCACTGCCGCTGCCGCTGGTCACATACTTTGCAAAAGTGCCGCCAACGAAGCAAGACGTCATCAATACGAGAGCAAACATGAGAACAGCAATTCTCATTGTCCAATTCTTCTTGGAAGTCATTGAAGATTCCTCCTAAAATTTTAATTATAATTGAGACGAATAACCCGCCATATCATTTTGAGACGGTAAGCCGTCTCAACGTGAGGAGTTGCCCTCACTTGTATATATGTATATACCACTGCTTCCTGCGGTTGTGGCACCGCGTCGGCAGAATATATCGATGCCTTTTGCCGACTTATTGTTCGCTGTCCCTGTCCTTCTTTTCGGCTTCGGCGCGGAGACGTTCCAGCTCCGCCTTCAATTCCTCGTTTTCCTTGTTTGCCTTGCCGGAGCTTCTCTGGCGGCGAATGATATCATATACAATAAAGGCACACACCGGAACGCCGATGAACACCGCCATGCCGAGCGGCTTTTGCAGGAACATTGCAAAATCGCCGAGCTTTGGAATGCGTCCCTTGTACAAGCCGAATACCGCGTCCCCGCTGACTGCGGGATCCTCGGTATTGTTCGCGTCGCCCTTGGTGATAAAACTGCGCTTGCCGTCTGCGTCTGTCGTGATCTCGATAATACGGTGCGTTACGGCAATATTGCCCTCCATATAGGAGATGATATCGCCCTCTTTCAACTCAGCCGTGTTCGGCTTCACCGTGAAGATCAGGTCGCCCACCTCAATGTGATCCTTTGCGTTGCCGCTCATGGAGCCGGACTGCACGACCATAGGCGTGACCCCGAGCACCGACGGCGGCGTTTCGGGATTGATGACCCCTTTTATAATAATGGTCAGATTGCATATCAGCATCAGTGCAAAGATACAACACAGAACCGCACCGATGATAAACAGGATTTTCTTTGAAGTCTTGCTTTTCGTCATTCAGATGTCCTCCGATCAGATCCGTTTCGGATCCGTAATTATCAGATGGGGCTTTGGCGGGAAACAATGTTTCATGTGTATTGAGCATGCTTTCGGTTTGCATTCATTCTCCTGCGTTTCTCCGTGTATTCAAATTCCTAATACTGAAAACAAACCTCGTTATTGGAACTATTATATCTCTTTCTTACACAAAAAACAAGTGGTTTCGATCAAAATCAACCTATTATACAATCACATGTATTTTGACCAAAATTAATTTTGAACAATTCTAACAAACGGTCGATTGCATATCAGCATCAGTGCAAAAATACAGCACCGAACCGCACCGATAATAAACGGGTTTTCTATGAAGTCTCGCTTCTCGTCATTCAGATGTCCTCCGCTCGGATCAGTGCCCCGATCCACGATTTTCAAATTGAAATTTGCCGAGGAAACACTGCTTTGCATTTGCGTTAAAACGAATTTTCGGTTTGCGTCCGCTCTTTCGCAGAGTTCAGCCCTCTGCGAATGAACGTATAATTAAACCCTGATTTTATTATAGCCATAAACACCCGAAAACGCAAGTATATTTGTGAAAAAACCATTATTTTCACATGGAATGTCGATTTTCACCGTTGCAATTTGAATAATTCTAACAAATCTTATCTTTTTTGTTGCATTCGCAGTCAAAAATGCAGTCACACTTTCGCAGCTTTTCGGTTGCGTATATAATGGAGTATACATCGATACATCCTTTCTGCGCAAAATATGAAAAACAGGAGGCTTTGACATGAGGAAAGGCGAAAACATTTACAAGCGAAAAGACGGACGGTGGGAAGCGCGATATATCAAAGGCTACGAATTGTCCGGAAAGGCAAAATACGGCTTCTGCTACGGGAAAACCTACACGGAAGCAAAAGAAAAGGCGGCAAAATGCAAGGCGGCGGTCGCAAGCGGGAAATCCGTCACAGCGCCGCGGTCGTGTCGGCGGCTTGCATTTTACTGCGAGGAATGGCTGAGCGGGCACAAATATCAGATCAAGGAATCCACCTATGCGAAATATGACAGTGTACTGCGGAAATATATATGCCCTCGGCTCGGCGGCTGTCTTCCGCACAACGTGACCACCGCCGCCGTGGATGATTTTGCAAAGGAGCTGATAACGTGCGACGGGCTGTCCGCCAAGACCGTACACGATATCTTAGTCGTACTTCACGGTATCTTAGATTATGTAGCATCGCGGTGTTCCGACGCGCTTCCGACCGTGAAGATCAGCTATCCCAAGCAGGAACGCAGGGAAATGCGGGTGCTCTCACGCGAAGAGCAGGCGCATTTCACGGCATATTTACTGACTGACACCGACCGATGCAGATTCGGGGTGCTCCTGATGCTCTTATCGGGAATACGCATCGGGGGGCTTTGTGCCCTGAAATGGGAAAACGTGGACCTCAGAGAAGGCACAATACGGATCTCCGCCACGCTCCAACGTCTTTCCCGCACCGAAGCGGAGCATGAAAGCTGCACGCGGATCGTCATCAGCACGCCAAAAAGCGAGACATCAGCCCGCACCATCCCGCTGACCGAGCATGCGGCGGCACTGTGCAAGCGCTTTGCGGTCAGCGATCCTGCGGCATATGTTCTCACGGGGACGGAGCACTGTATGGAACCGCGCGTCCTGCAGTACCGAATTCAAAAATACACGCGCGATTGCGGACTGGAGGGCGTTCACGCGCACACGCTCAGGCACACATTTGCCACACGTGCCGTTGAGGTCGGATTTGAA
>CABUHM010000164.1:0-3936 GCA_902491355.1 uncultured Eubacteriales bacterium | reverse complement strand
CGGGCGAGGTCCTGCGCGACCTGACCTACACGGCGATCTTCCCTGCCACGCACTATGCGGTATCCGATGAAAAGCGGGAGGCGGCGATCGGGAAGATCGAGGAGGAAATGGCGGAGCGGGTCGATTATTTCAAATCGCAGGGCAAGTTCATCGAGGCACAGCGCATCGAGGAACGCACCCGCTACGACATGGAAATGATGCGGGAGATCGGCTACTGCTCGGGCGTGGAAAACTATTCCCGCATTCTGTCGGGCAGAGAGCCGGGCGCGGTGCCGTATACCCTTCTGGACTACTTCCCGCGCGACTATCTTTTGTTTGTGGACGAATCCCACGTCACTCTGCCACAGGTGCGCGGCATGGGCGGCGGCGATCGGGCGCGCAAGAAAAGTCTTGTTGACTACGGCTTCCGTTTGCCGTCCGCCTTTGACAACCGTCCGCTGTCCTTTGACGAATTTCGGGAGAGGGTGCATCAGGCGGTCTACGTCAGCGCCACGCCGGGCGATTTCGAGCGGGAGCACGCCACGCAGATCGTGGAGCAGATCATCCGTCCCACGGGCTTGGTCGATCCCGAGATCGAGGTGCGTCCCGTGGAGGGACAGATCGAGGATCTGATGCATGAGATACGCACGCGCGCCGAGCACAACGAGCGGGTGCTTGTGACCACGCTGACCAAGAAAATGGCGGAGGATCTGACGGAATTCTTTGAGATGAACCTCATTCGGGTGCGCTATATCCACCACAAGGTGGAGACCATGGAGCGCACCGAGATCATTCGCGATCTGCGTCTGGGCACCTTTGACGTGCTGGTGGGCGTGAACCTGTTGCGGGAGGGTCTGGACATCCCCGAGGTGTCGCTTGTCGCCGTTCTCGACGCCGACAAGGAAGGACTGCTCCGCTCCGAAACGGCGCTCATTCAGACCGTGGGACGCGCGGCGCGCAACGCAAACGGCAAGGTCATTATGTATGCCGACACCGTGACGGGCGCCATGCACAACGCCATCACGGAAACCGAGCGCCGCCGTGAAATTCAGCTCCGATACAACGCGGAGCATCACATCGTGCCGCACACCGTGGTCAAGGCGGTGCGCGATCTGATCGATTTGGGCAAGCACGACGCCGCCTCCAAGCGGGGGAATGCGAAGAAGCAGAAGGCGCTGACGGCGGACGAGCTGAAGCGTCAGGTCGCCGAAATGACCGAAGAAATGCACCGTGCTGCGCACGATCTGGAATTTGAGCGCGCCGCATATCTGCGGGATGAGATCGCCCGCCTGACATCGACTCGCAAGAAGGGAGAGATCTGATTGAGATCCACCGCAACCGAAATTGCATGCACCGCCGCGACCCTTGCGCTGGCGGCAGGCGGCGCGACGGCGGCGTTCTGGCAGGGACTGACGGTACGCCGTTACACCGTGCTGACCCCCAAACTGCCGCACGGCAGACGGCTTCGCGCCGTCGTCCTCTCGGATGTACACGCCACCCGATACGGCGTCAGTCAGCAAAAACTGATGGATCGGGTCGCGACCCAGAACCCCGACATGATCCTCATTACGGGAGATCTGTTTGACGAGCGTCGGGATTTCCGTCCCGCATTTGAGACGGCGTCGGGCGCTGTCGCCGTTGCGCCGACCTTTTACGTGCGCGGCAACCACGAGGCGCGTCTGCGCGGCTATCACCATGCGCAGATCCTGCGCGATCTGCGTCGAATGGGCATCGTCACGCCGTTCGGCGCGGGCGAGGTGCGACAGCTTCGCGGTATCCCCGTGACGGTCTGCGGCGTCTCCGATCCCGAATGTGTGGGCGAGGCGCACAGTGCGCGGGAATTCGCGTCCGCCTCGGAGTTCTGCACGTCGCATCCGGACGTGCTGTCGATCCTGCTCGTGCACCGACCTGCGCCGCTGAGCTATCTTGCCGGTCACGGCTTTGATGCGGTGTTCGCGGGACATGCGCACGGCGGTCAGTGGCGCATTCCGGGTCTTGTCAACGGGCTGTACGCCCCGGGACAGGGCTTTCTGCCGCAATATGCGGGTGGTCTGTACTGCGCGGACGGCACGGCGGAGATCATCAGCCGCGGGCTTTCCCGCATGTTCCTGTACCCTCGTCTGTGCAACCCGCCCGAGCTGGTCGTCACCGACTTTGTGGGTTTTTCGCAGACGTGAGAACGTTTTTTCTACAACCATAAATGCTAAAGAAGCAAAGGATCCGAAACTGATATGGCACAGAACCAACTGAAACTGCGCGGTGTGCGCGTTCACAATCTGAAAAATATCGATCTTTCCATTCCCAGAGACAAGCTGGTGGTCTTTACGGGACTGTCCGGCTCGGGAAAGTCGTCTCTGGCGTTTGACACCATTTATGCCGAGGGACACCGTCGGTTCGTGGAATCGCTGTCCTCCTATGCCCGCATGTTTTTGGGACAGCTCGGCAAGCCCGATCTGGATTCGGTGGAGGGACTGTCCCCCGCCATTTCCATCGATCAAAAGACCACGTCCCACAACCCCCGCTCCACGGTGGGCACCGTGACCGAAATTTACGATTATCTCCGTCTCCTGTACGCCCGCACGGGCATTCCGCACTGTCCCGTCTGCGGCAAGGAGATCTCACAGCAGACCACCGATCAGATCATCGACCGTGTGATGCAACTCCCCGAACGCACCCGCTTTTTGGTGCTTGCCCCCGTGGTGCGCGCCAAGAAGGGCAGACACGAAAAGGTGTTTGCGGACGCCAAAAAGGGCGGCTATGTGCGGGTGCGGGTGGACGGCGTCCTGTACGACCTGAGCGAGAACATCGAGCTGGACAAGAACGTGAAGCACACCGTGGAGGTGGTGGTGGACCGTTTGGTGATGAAGCCGGACATCCGCTCCCGTCTCACCGATTCGGTGGAAACGGCGCTCAATCTGGCGGAGGGAAATCTGCATGTCCTCATCCCCGAAGAGGGGAAGGAGGAACTGCTCACCTTTTCCCAGAGCTTCGCGTGCGAGGAGCATAATGTCAGCTTCGGCGAGCTTTCCCCCCGCATGTTTTCCTTCAACAGTCCGTTCGGCGCGTGTCCGGACTGCGCGGGCATCGGCGAGCGCTCCATGTTTTCTCCGCACCGTATCTTGGATCGGCGGCACTCTCTGCGGCACGGCGGCATTGCGGTCAACGGCTTCAAGAGCGTCAACGAGGGCGCGTGGTTCGGCATCACCTTCGAGCAATTGGGACAGGCATACGGCTTCACGCTGGACACGCCCATAGAGGAATTTTCCGAAAAGGCACTGCACGCTCTGTTGTACGGCGACGGCAAGACCTATGAGGTGGGCACCGGAGAATACCGTCATCCGGCAGTGTTCGAGGGTGTGATCCCGCTGTTGGAGCGCCGCTATGCGCAGACCCACGATGCCTATTATGAGGACTTCATGGACGCCGTCCCCTGTCCCACTTGCGGCGGCAAGCGTCTCAAGCCCGAGATCCTGTCGGTCACGGTGGGCGGCAAAAACATTCACGAGCTGTGCGAAATGCCGGTCACGGCGTCGCTGGACTTTGTCAACGGTCTGGAGCTTTCGCCCGAGTCTGCGGTCATCGCACGCGATATCCTAAAGGAGATCCGTTCCCGCCTGGGCTTCCTTATCAACGTGGGACTGGATTATATGAACCTCTCCCGCAAGGCGGGGACGCTTTCGGGCGGCGAGGCACAGCGCATTCGGCTTGCCACCCAGATCGGCTCCTCCCTCATGGGCGTTCTGTATATCCTGGACGAGCCGTCCATCGGTCTGCATCAGAGGGACAACCACAAGCTCATCGACACCCTCAAGCGTCTGCGCGATGCGGGCAACTCTCTGATCGTGGTGGAGCACGACGAGGAGACCATGCTCGAAGCCGACTATTTAGTGGATATCGGTCCAGGCGCGGGCATCCACGGCGGCGAGATCGTGGCGCAGGGCACGCCCGCGCAGGTCA
>CABUHM010000163.1:0-3937 GCA_902491355.1 uncultured Eubacteriales bacterium | reverse complement strand
ACTTTACGCGGTCGGATTTTCACACGTTACAACGCCCTTATACGCGGTGTATTTTTCCTTTTCGTAAATGGGATTATGATAATATATTTTTAGACTTTACACCGTACTACAAGCTAAGGTGAAATTTGTGCGCAAAATCAGAGTAAAATCGGTACGTAAAATCAGGGTGAGATCGGTGCGCAGAGAATATGCAAATTACTCAAAAACACGCCAATTTTATACGACCTATTCGCCTTGTTCGTGTAGGGGCGACCACTGGTCGCCCGCCTCTCTATCTATTGCACCGACAAAATCAAAACCGCTTTCCCTTGCACAAACGCCCGCTTTTCCGCAATCGTCCGTTCGCAGAGAAAATCCCTATCTTCGACCCTCTCAAAAGGTTTTGGGGATTGTCAAGGACCTTTCCCAAAAGGTCCTTGACCGGGGTTCGGGGCAGAGCCCCGCGTACTCCTCGCGTCTCCCCGCGTAACTCCCGCGCGTTCCTGCGAAGCGGTCAGTCTAACGGGCGCGGGAACATGGTCAGTCCGGCTATATAATCCAAAGAAACATTGTAATACTTGGCGATGCTCACGGCAAGGCTGAGCGGAATCTCGCGCTCTCCGCGTTCGTAGCGCTGATATGTCGTTGTGTATAGTCCGAGGTCGGCGGCTACCTCCGCCTGCGTTTTGTCGCTGTCCTCCCGCAAATCTCTGATCCTTTCGTAAATCATGGTGTTATCGCTCCTTTCGGAACTATTTTATTCGAAAACACCGAAAGGTGTTGACAATAACACCAAACGGTGTTATAATTATGTCAACTAAACACGAAAGGATACACTGTTATGAAAAGAATCAATGCAAGAAGAATCCTCGCCTGTTTCGCCATGCTGGCATTACTGCTGGGCTTGGCATCCTGCGGCAATCGAACCTTTGAATGCGATCTATGCGGAAAAGAAAAGACTGGAAAATCGCATCAGGTTGAAGTGCTGGGACAAAAGATCACGGTCTGCGGGGATTGCTACAAGGAAATTAAAGGCTGAAAACGGGAAGCGAAGGAGGGAAAAGAATGTGAAACGGTATCAGAGAATATCGGCATTCCTTTTGCTTCTGCCTCTGTGCCTGCTCTGGCTGAGTGCCTGTATTCCCCGGAAAGAAAGCGACGATGAATTGATCCGCGCAAGAATCAATCAGTTTCAAAAGTCGTACAACACAGGGGATATACAGGCAGTTCTGGAGTGCATGGACGCAAAAACAAGAAACACCTGTCAGGCGGCCATGAACGTGGGAAATGTTTTGATCGGAAAGACCGGATTCGGTATTGCCTTGTCCGATTTATTCAGCCTCGGGATCGGCGCGCTGTCGGAGGGCGACGTGCTGAACCTGTCCGATATCCGCATCCATATGACGGATTCCACTCACGCGACGGTTGATGTTGCCCTGCAATATCAGGATCT
This sequence comes from uncultured Eubacteriales bacterium, assembly GCA_902491355.1. Lineage (GTDB taxonomy): Bacteria > Bacillota > Clostridia > Oscillospirales > CAG-272 > UMGS2055. The sequence goes on along the minus strand of CABUHM010000163.1, from coordinate 2,505 downwards.
TCTTTGCGAAAACCAGGAGGAGGCTTTTTTCACCATGGTGAAGGAGGACGGTGATTGGTTTATTCAAGATTTCGAAAGCAAATAACGGAGGTAACAAGCATGTTTTGTTCAAAATGCGGTAATCCCATAAAGGACGGCGAACGATTCTGTACCAAATGCGGTGCAAAAATCGTTGCCGTTGAGAATTCGACAGACATTCGTCTGTCACCCAACGAAATCGTAAATCAAACGACCCGTATTAAAGATAATTTTGTTTCGTGTATTACCGAAATGAAGCAGAACAAGATGTTTGTTTTGGGCAACATTGCACTGCTCATACTCAGCATGATCTTTTCCTGCATACCTGCGTTTCAAGGAAGATCCTTTATCGCTTCGGAAAGGATGTCTTTGTTCTTTGACGGTATGGAGGGCGTTCGGGTTTTTTGCGTTATTTTTTATCTGTTCGCAGCTTTTATGCTACTATACCCTCTGCTCTTCCGAAAAGCGTGGAAACGCCGCTTTATTGTGCCGTCACAGATCATCACAGTCGCTCTGCTTGTATGGTTTTTCATTCTGTTTCTGGTGGGTATAAACGAAACCAATTCAAGCGGTTACAGTTCTATCGTGTCCTTTGAAATCACCGCAAGCGGATGGCTGTTTCTTCTTACTACCATCGGAGCATTTATTCTGTCCTGCAAAAATTCGCATGATATCAAAAAATCCGGACTCATGCAGCCCGTAACCGCCCTTCAACCCCCTGACCGCGTATGACGCGGAAAATCCCGAGACGCCGTAGTATGTGCGATGTCTCGGGATTTTTTTTTGTTGCTTTGACGGATGTGCGGTTCAGCAGAACCGTCCGTTCGCAGGGAAAGACGCTATCTTTGCCTTATCAAGGGGTCTGTGCAGACTTCGCGCCCCGCGTCGTGGCGCGCGCGGCTTGCCGCGCACGCGAGGGCTTCGTAGGTACCTCACCCCGCATTTTGCGGAGTCGAAGAAGCGGGCGATCAGACGTAATCGAGACCGCGTTCCCTGCGCAAACGTATACATTTTCGCAATCGTCCATTCGTAGAGAAAAACCCTCCCTTCAGCCCTATTAAAAGGTTTTGGGGATTGTCAAGGACCTTTCCCAAAAGGTCCTTGACCGGGGTCCGGGGCAGCGCCCCGCGTATCCCCGCGTATCCCCCGCACCATTCCGCCATCGGGCGCATAGAATGGGTAAAAATGGACGAAAAAGGAGGGCGCGGCGGAGCATAGGTGCGACGGGACATAGAAAAGCCCGCCTGCCGCACGAACCCGTCAGTCCGCATGGCAAAACGAGATCCGTTTTTCTCTTTTCTTCGTGACGCGAAGTATTTTGCGATGAATTTATGCCGCCCGTGCGGCGGAATGGAGGTAGATTATGCCGTACAAAGAACCGAAGATCGATGCCGCGGTGATACAGACCCTGCTTGCGCAAATGCAGAACATGGACAGTGATCAACTGCGGGATGCCATACTGCGCGTGGGGCAGGCGGCAGGCATGAATCCGAGACAGCTTGCCCGCGCGGCAAACAATGTCAACCAGTGGAAGCGGCAGGCGTCCGGCATGTCGGTGCGCGACATCCAGAAATTCGCCCAACGCCAAAACCCCGCAGTGTGGGAAACCATTGTTGCGGAAATGAAAAAAGACGGTCTCCTGTAAACAGGGGAACCGTCATCCGTACATGATGAATCTAAGCAACAGAGAGGTAAGATTATGAGCGAGAACACGGAAAACAGACAGGGCGCGACCCCCGATCTTTCGGGCATGCTCGGTCAGCTTCTGCAGAACCCGCAGGCAATGGGGCAAGTCATACAGATGGCGGATACCCTGCGCCGCTCGGGCGGTTTTGGTACGGCGGACAGCGACCGTGCGGACGGCATCGTGCAGAGCAACGACGGCACGTCCGAGGGCAATCTCGGCGGCATGAACAATTTCGGCGGGAAAGGCGAAAGCGATGGAAATTGGGGAAGCGAAAGAGGCGGTGCGCACGGAGTCCGATCGCACCCACCTTTTGCAGGCGCTCAAGCCCTTTTTGAGCGACGAGCGGCAGGAAAAAGCGGATACTATCATCCGCATCATGGGTCTGCTCGGCGCGGCGGGAAAGATGGGCTTGTTCCCGTCTCCGGATAAGGGCAATTCCCGATAAATGCGGTTGGAAGGTGACGCAATGTATGTAAAGAACAAGGGGCAGACCCGTACCGGTTCGGTCTATTACGGGTCATCGCGTTCCACCCCGACGCAATCCCGATCCCCAAAGCAGGAGGAAGTGACCGCCGTGAATCCCAATCCGACAGACAAAGACAGCGCATCCGTCATGCCGCCGCCCAATTACCACGGCACGGCATTTTCAGAAGAGCGGAACGAGGTCGCCCCGACGGCAAATCGCCTGTCGGACAGGAACGCCGTCCCCGTGCAGGAGACCCCCGCGCCCGCGCCGTCCTGCGGAGAAAACGCAAGGTCGAACATTCCGCAGTCCCCCGCACAGCCCATTCCGGACATTC
>CABUHM010000162.1:0-3960 GCA_902491355.1 uncultured Eubacteriales bacterium | reverse complement strand
CGCGACCCTCGATCAGCTTTGCGGCAAGCCGCAGACCGTGCGTCTCTCCGCAAAGAGCACCCGCGTCAAGCCTCTGAGCATTCCGGATGGCGCTGTGACCGTGTGGAGCGTGATGCTGGTCGGCGTGGTGCCGGCGATGATCGCCGTTTCGGGGCTTTTGGTATGGAGAAAAAGGAGAAACCGCGCATGAAACGGAGAATCGGAATCATTGCGCTCTTGGTTCTGCTTTTGGCGGGGCTTGTAGCGGTGTGCATTGCGGTGCAGAAGAGAAACGACGGCGGGGACGAGCCGTCCGTGCCCGAGGATACGGGTGTGACGGTCAGCGAGATCAAGTCGGGCACGGTGCAGAGCTTTTCGGTTGAGAATGCGGCGGGAAGTATTTCCCTGACCTGCTACTCGGACGTGTGGAAGCTGGACGGTCAGCCCGATTTCCCCGTCGATCAGAACGTGGCGTACACCGTGGTGTCGGCGCTTTGCAAAATTACCGCGCGGCGGCAGTTGCGGGCGGGGGAGGTCGATCTGACCTCGGCGGGTCTGACACAGCCGGTCGCCACGGTGACGGTGATGCGCACCGACGGCTCCCGTCTTTCCTATCGGCTCGGAAATTACAATTCCGCCTGATGACCGATGACGACAGTTGGGTGTACCTGACCGAATCGAACGCTCTGCGGGAGCTGACGGGCGTGACGAAAATGGGACTGGCGCAGGTGGATACCGTGCCCGATGCTACCGTGGTGCGCTCCGTGACCGTGGGAGCGGACAACACCGACAACCAGACGGCGCGCAGTACGGCGTGGTCGGGTCTGGAATTTGCCGCCGCCGTGGATTTTGCGCCCGACGCCGAGGCGCTTGCCGGGTACGGACTGGACGAGGAGACGCGGCAGACGGTGACGGTGGAATACACCGTGACTACACAGGTCGAATCGAACGAGCAGAGTCCGGCGGTGCGCTACGACACCGAGTATACCGCCGTCCTGTATGTCGGCGCGGTCAGCCGCGAAAACCCTTCCTATACCTATGCCATGCTGGGGAATTCACAAATGGTGTGCGTCGTTCCCACCGAACGGGTCGCGTCCCTTGTGAAATGACCGTTGAATGAACGGAACGAACCGTTTCTGCATAAAACCGTCCGGCTTTTTTGGGTGAATTTCGAAAAAATGCAAAAAAGGTCTTGACAGGCAGGGACAGATGTGGTATACTGCCACGTAGAAAAGAAGAAGAAACGGTTCCGTTCTCACCTGACCGAGCAGAGACTCTTTCGGGTTAATAGATGATCCCCGTCGGCGGGGAGTGTCTTGTGCGGAGCGTTGCTTTGCACTTTTTTTATTTTGCATCGGAGGTGCTCTTCATCAAAAACGGAAGAACCAAGGAACATTACACCAACGAGGAGATCCGCACACTGGGATACTCTCAGTCGAAACAGCTTCGCATCATCGGACCCAAGGGCGAACAGCTCGGTCTGATGAGCTATGTCGATGCGCAGAATACTGCATACGAGCAGGATCTGGATCTGGTGCTCATCGCGCCGCAGTCCGATCCGCCTGTCTGCAAGATCATCGACTACGGTAAGTTCCGCTTTGAACGTGACAAACGGGAAAAGGAAGCACGCAGAAAACAGCAGACAGTGGAAACAAAAGAGGTTCAGCTGACCTGCCAGATCGACGTGAACGACTTCAACACCAAGGTGAATCACGCCCGTCGGTTCTTGACGTCGGGAAACAAGGTGAAGGTGCTCGTAAAATTCCGCGGACGGCAGATGAGCCACACCGAGGTCGGACGCGAGCTTTTGGAACGCTTCCGCACAGCGTGCGAGGATCTGTGCACGGTGGATAAGGCACCTGTGCTCGAGGGAAGAAACATGACGCTCTTCCTGTTGCCCGCAAAGCCGACTGCGGAAAAGGCGCAGAAAAAGCAACCGCCTCAGAAGGCGGATGGCTCGGCTCCCGCAGAGGAGCAGAAGAAGCCCGCGCAGGAGTAATGCGTACGGCACGGTCCGTATCTGCGGATCGGGTCGCGATGCCTCACGGCAAAATGACGGAACCGTGTGAAACGGCAATCACACACGGAGACGGTGAAAAATCAAATACGGTTGCCGAGAAGTGGGTAAATAACTATGGCAAAGATCAAGACGCATAAAGCCACCGCCAAGAGATTTTCTCTCACCAAGAGCGGCGCGGTCAAAATGAATCATTCGCATCGCCGTCACAATCTGGGACTCAAGACACCGAAGCGCAAGAGAACGCTGAGAAAAGCGGCTTATCTGAGCGAGAGCTTCGCTCCCACCATCAAGCGCTTGATGCCCCACGCATAACATTGCTGACGACATAACAGGAGGAGTTAAAAATGGCAAGAGTCAAAGGGGCCATGATGACCCGTAAAAGACGCAATAAAGTTCTGAAATCCGCGAAAGGCTACTGGGGTGCCAAGAGCAAGCATTTCAAGATGGCGAAGCAAGCCGTCATGAAGAGCGGCAACTACGCTTTCGCCGGCAGAAAGATGAAGAAGAGAGATTTTCGCTCTCTTTGGATCACCCGTATTTCCGCACAGGCTAAGGTCAACGGCATGAATTATTCCACCTTCATGCACGGCTTGAAGCTCGCAGGTGTGGATCTGAACCGCAAGATGATCTCTGAGCTGGCAGTTTCCGATAAGGAAGCATTTGCAGTTCTGGCACAGCAGGCAAAAGCGGCTCTGAAATAATGCGAAAGAAAAAGGCTTATCCGGCGAGGATAGGCTTTTTTTGCCTCTTGCCCCGACTCTCGGGAAAAACGACCGCCCGCGCCTGATTCTCGGGAAAAGCGGTCGGATCGCGCCCGACCTTCTGGGAAAACGCTCACCCGAGTCCGACCTTCGGAAAAATCAGCCGATCCGTTCCGGACGGAGTGAAACGCGGGAGGCGGCGAAACGAAAGTCCGACCCTGCCGCACTGCGGTATCAGCAGAGCATATTTCTGCGGCATAAGGAGACATATGGAATATATCAGCAGTCGAACCAACCCGCGTCTGATCGCCGCGGCGAAGCTGCGCGACAGAAAATACAGAGATGCGCAGAGGCAGTTCCTCATCGACGGGAAGAAGCTGTACGCCGAGGCGCTTGCCTGCGGCGTCGAACTGCAAGCCGTGTTTGTGACCGAGCGATTTCTGGCGGAAAACGCGGATTTTACGGAAAACGAAAGGGTAATTGTGCTTTCGGACGGAGCTTTTCGGAAATTGTCTGAGGAAAATGCGCCCGACGGCATAATATGTGTGGCAAAATATATTGACTTTTTGCATAATTTTGTTACAATATATAATACTGATCGAAAAGACGGTCCGCTGTTCGCCGCGTGCGAGGTGCAGGATCCCGGAAACGTGGGAACCATCATCCGAACCGCGAATGCCTTCGGCGTGCGCAACCTCATTTTGAGCGGCTGTGCGGACTTATATCATCCGCGCACCGTGCGAGCCGCTATGGGCGGGCTGTTCCGTCAGAGAGTGACGGTGGTCGCGGATTTCCACGAAACGGTGCGCGCCCTGCAAAGGGACGGCTATGCGGTGTATGCCGCCGCTCTGCACCGCGATTCGGTGTCACTGGACACCGTCCCGCCCGACAGCAGAATCTGCTATGTGGTGGGAAACGAGGGGCACGGTCTTTCCGATGAGGTGCTGGCGGCGTGTGACCGCACAGTATTCATTCCCATAGCGCCGCATACCGAATCTCTGAATGTGTCGGCGGCGGCAACGGTTCTGATGTGGCATAACAGAAAAATCTGAATGGATCGGAAGTGACAGCATGGAACGGGATCAAACCGTATATTGGGTCTGGTTCAGCAGTGCCGCCGAAACAGGCACGCAAAAGACCGACGCGCTGACCGAAATGACGCATTGCGACCCGCGCGCCATATACGAGGGCGGCGAGGAGATGTACCGCGCATGTCGGATCGAGGGCGCTCTGCTTTCACGGCTCTGCGATAAATCCCTG
>CABUHM010000161.1:0-4000 GCA_902491355.1 uncultured Eubacteriales bacterium | reverse complement strand
CGACCCTCTCAAAAGGTTTTGGGGATTGTCAAGGACCTTTCCCAAAAGGTCCTTGACCGGGGTTCGGGGCAGAGCCCCGCGCATCTCCCCCGCGCGTCCTCGCGTAACTCAGAGTAACCCTGCGTTTTTTTGGAGAAGGTTGTCGAATTCCTCGGCGGTGTTGTAGCCCATTTTCTTCTGACGGTTGTTCATGGCGGCGATCTCGATGATGACGGCGAGGTTTCTGCCGGGACGGACGGGAACGAGGGTGCTGGGAACCGAGATGCCCATGATGTCGGTGGTCTGACTTTCCATGCCGAAGCGGTCGTACATTTTGCCCTCGACCCACGTTTCGAGATGGATGTTCATGTCGATCTTCTCGGTGTCCTTCACGGCGCCCATACCGAAGATGCGGCGGACATCCACAATGCCGATGCCGCGAAGCTCGATGTAGTAGCGGATCAGCTCGGGCGCGGTGCCGACGAGGGTGCGATCCGAGACGCGCTTGATCTCCACGGCGTCGTCGGCGATGAGACGGTGACCGCGCTTGACCAGCTCGATGGCAGTCTCGCTTTTGCCGATGCCGCTGTCGCCGGTGATGAGGACGCCCTCGCCGTAGACCTCGACCAGAACGCCGTGAACGGTGGTTCTGGGGGCAAGCTGAACGTTGAGATAGCTGATCATCGCCGCCATGATCTCGGAGGTGGAAATGTCGGTGCTCAGCAGGGGGACATTGTTGTCCCGCGCGGCGGTCAGCAGATCCTCGGGCACGGGCAGACCGTGCGCCACGATGACGGTAACGGGGCGGCGCTTCATGTATTCATTGAGGCGGCGCATCCTTCCGATGGCGTCAAACCCCTCCAAATACTCATATTCGCTCTTCCCTATCACCTGTACCCGCGCCGCCTCAAAGTGCCCGAAAAAGCCTGTCAGAGGCAATCCGGGACGGTCGATATCGGAGCGGGTCAGGAGAATAGGCTTTTCGGTTTCGGGCATAAAGTGAATTTTCAGCGAAAATTCGTCGATGAGCTTTTGCAGTGCAACGGAATACGTAACCTTTTTCATTGGGGATACATCCTTTCGGCGGTTGCCGCACGGCGACGGCGGACAACGGTGATCGAGCGGGCAAGGGGTCGCACACGCCGACGCCGCAAAACGATCCGACAAACGGAGCGCGGAGCGCAAACGGGTGCGTTTCTGCCCAAAAACGGGAAAAGGGAGCCGCCGCACATGCGGTAACCCCCTTTTGTGAACTGATATGCGCGTTATTCCTCGGAGGCTTCCTCTTCGGCGGCATCGTATGCCGAATCTTCTTCCGCCGTTTCCGTGACCTCGTCGGATTCGTCGGGGGTGTCATCTGCGGAGCGGGTTTCGTTGAAGATGTCGAAATTGGAGCGGCGGGAGCCGTCGCGTCCGCCTCTTCTGCCGCGGCGCTCGGTGTCACCGAACACGGGCGCTTCGTCCCCCTCGGGATATACCACAACGCGGCGGTTGTGATCGGTACCCACGGAAACCGTGGTCACACCCTCAAAGGACTGCAGTTCGGAGTGAATGATGCGTCTCTCGTAGGGATTCATCGGTTCGAGCGTGACCGAGCGGTGATACCGCAGAACCTTCTGTGCCATGCGGCGTGCCAGCGCGCGGAGAGTTTCCTCACGCTTTGCGCGGTAATTCTCGATGTCCACGGTGATGCGGGTGTAATCGGACTTTTCACCCTCGCGGCGGTTTGCGGCAAGATTCACCAGATACTGCAGAGCATCCAGCGTTTCGCCGTGATGGCCGATGAGAATGCCCACATCGGGACCTTCGATGTCAATGCGGTAGCCGTTTTCCCCGGCAGGCACCATGACGGCTTCCGCATCGATGCCCAGATTCCCGATCAGGGTATTGACAAACTCCAGTCCCACATCGGCGCAGGAGGCCTCATAGGTGATGCGGATGGTGGCAGGCGCTTCGCCGATGCCGAGAAAGCCCTTTTTCGGCTCGCGCAGAACCTCATAGCTCAGAACCGAGGGATCGACCCCCAGCTGAGAGGCGCCCTTTTTCAGTGCCTCATCCACGGTCTTGGCAGATATTTCAAATTCCTGTTTCATTGTGAATAACCTCTGTTCGTTGTTAATTTCTGTAATTTCCCCGTTCCGTGCGGCAGGGGAAGAAATCGGAAAGATCGGTCGGTACGGTTATTTGCTTTTTTTGCCCGTTTTGCCCTTTTTGCTCTTGCCGTCGCCGTCCTTCGGGCGATCCTCCTTGAGCTTGGGCGCGCCGTCTGTTACGGCATTGGTTTTCGCCGACGGTGCGTCGTCCTCCTCGTCTGCCCGATCGGGCATACGGCTCGTCATCGTCGTCGATGTGGTGCAGGGAGCGGACGTTGGGGTTCCGCACGGTTTCCCGACGGACGTTATTGCCGCTGTTTGTGTTCATCTTCTTCTCAATCGCCTTCATTTCCTCTTCGGTGAAGGTGGGATAGGGGAATATCTTGGAAAGAATAAACTGCTGTGCCACACCCAAAATGTTCTGGTACACCCAGTACAGACCGATGACGGCGGGCATTTTCATGGCGATCCACGCGGTCATGAGGGGCATAAGAAGATCCATGATGATCATGGACTTTGCCGCGTCGCCCGTCTGGGGTGCCTGATAGGAAAATTTGCGGGTGAGGCGCATGCTCAGAAACTGTGTAGCAAAGCACAGCACCACGATCACGAGAAGCCAGTTCCAGAACGCGGGCGTTCCGCTCAGGTCAAAGCCGGGGAAGATCTCGAAGTTGGGCAGATCGCTCTCGGCGACGCCGCCCAGTGCGGACTGATAGTCCGAGAAGTGACTCTTGATCTCCGAAAGCATTTCCAGATCGTAGCTGACCGTTCTCCCTGTTGCCGCCTGAAAGATTTCCTTGACCTTTGTGATGTTGTCCGTGCTGACCCGAAGCAGATATTGCAGGGGGTTCCGGATCACGTTATACAGCGCAATGATGATGGGGAATTGCAGAAGAACGGAAAGACAGCCGCCGAAGGGACTGAAATTCTCTTTCTGATACATTTCCTGAATCTCGGTCTGCATTTTCTGCATGGTCACACGGTCCGTTCTGCCCTGATAGCGCTTGCGGATCGCCATTTCCTTGGGGCGCAGGGATGCCTGCTTGACCATGTTTTTCTGCTGACGGATTCCCAGGGGGAACAGGATCACCTTCATGATGATCGCAAAAATGAGAAGTGCCAGTACGTAGTTTCCGAATCCGATGAAATTACAGAAGCGGAGCACGTAGCCGAACGGGATATTCAGAATATCCATAATGCTGTTCATTGGCAGGGAGTTCCTTTCTTATATAGCTTGTGTAGCGTTGGAAAAATCTCGATCCGTGAGAAAAAGCACACGGTTATTTTTCCGATTCCGATGTTTTTTGTGCACCCGTGGGTGCTGTGGGCAGACGCCCGAGCCGTTTTTGCATCGAGGAACGCAGAAAGCCCCGTTTGGGCACCATATCCACGCCGCCGTGGCTGAACGGATTGCAGCGCAGGACCCGCCACAGAGCCATGGGCAGTCCCAAAAGGATGCCGTGGGTCCGGATGGCAAGAAGCGCATATTGAGAGCAAGAGGGGTAGTATTTGCAACAGTTGTACCGTTTGCGGGGAGAAATATACTTCTGGTAGATGCGGATGGGGAATATCACGGCGTTTCGGATTGCCGTGCGGACGGCAGAGATCGGACGGCTTGTCCGCTTATCTGTCTGCGTGCCCGTATCAATACCCGTTTCCGTGCCGATATTCGTGTTCATATCCGCAGAAGGGAGAACGCGCGCTCCATATCGGGGAGCACCTGCTGGGTCTTTGCCTGACGCAGTGCATCCCGCGCCACGATGACCACAAGGTTTCCGCCTTTTGTGCCCATGCGCGCCGCCGTCTGCCGATACGCTTCCCGCAAAACACGCTTGCAGCGGTTTCTTTGCACCGCGCCGCCCGTCTTTTTGGTGACCGTGAGTCCGACCCGATTCACAAAGGTCTTGTCCGGTCTTGCCTTCCGTATG
>CABUHM010000160.1:0-4001 GCA_902491355.1 uncultured Eubacteriales bacterium | reverse complement strand
CGAAAACGCGGTCATGCGAGGCGGGGTGATGCGGCGCAGATCCCAGAACGCATCCAATTCGTCTTTTTCATTCCGATCTCCCATTTTCGCACACCTCCTCCGCGTCTATGCCGGAGCCGAACACTCAAGGACGGTATCGGCATCCGTTTTTCACTGCCGATACCGTCCGAATCATTCTTCCTCGGAACCGAGAGAAACCACAAAATCCACGCGGCTTCCCTTCACGATCTCGGAAAACGGCGTGCGGGTCTGGGAAATCACGTTCCCCTTCGCCACGCTTGCGGAATGCTCGTAGGTCACATTTCCGACCTTCAGGCCGCTTTCCTCCATCAGAACCGCCGCGGCGGCGGCAGTCTTGTTCACACAATTGGGCACCTGCACATATTGCAGGGTCTGTCCCTTGGACACATACAGCACAACGGTGTCCCCTGCACTGAGAACCGTTCCCTGGGCAGGCTCGGTACGGGTAACGTAGCCGACCGACACCGTGTCGCTGTCCTCATACATAATGTCGTATTTCAAGCCAAGTCCGTCCAGCTTGGTTTTTACCATACGGTAATCGGTGATGGTGTAATCCTCCAAGGTGATCTTCTGCACACCAAGCGAGACCGTCAGCTTCAAGGGCGTATACTGCTTGCCGGGCTGTACCTTTCGGAATTCACCCGCGCTCGGCTCCTGTCGGACAATGGTATTGCGTTCGCTGTTCTCGTCATTGATATACTCAACGTCGATATCGTAGTAATTGAGATCCTCCAGTTGCTTCTTCAGCTCGGCGTTCCAGTTCTGTCCGGTGTAATTCGCGATCTCCACCGAGATCTCCTTCACCGTGCCGTTCACAACGGAATTGAGCACCATAATGCCGCCGATGATCGCCACCAAAAGAAATGCCGTGGTAACGCCCATGATGATGGGGAACATGGAACGGCTCTGTCTGTCGGCGCGCGGCTTTTCCCTGCCGCCGCGTGCGGGGGGACGGTGCGCGGGACGTCCGTTTGACGTCCGACGTGCGGCGTTCGTCCTCTGTGCAAAGACCACGTGCGGGTTGGATTTGAGCTGATCCAGTGCGCGGAGCATCGCCCCTGCCGACTGAAAGCGGTTATCGGGATTCTTCTCCATGGCGGTCAGAATGATCTGCTCCATGCCGATGGGGATGTCGGGGTTCAGCTCACGCGGTGGGCGCGGCTGTTCATTGACCTGCTTCATCGCCACCGAAACGGGATTGTCGGCGCGGAAGGGCTTTTTGCCCGTGGTCATTTCGTACATGACCACGCCGAGGGAATACAGATCGGAGCGGGTATCGATCGCCTTTGCGGATGCCTGCTCGGGCGAGATATAGTCAACCGTGCCCACCGCCTTATCGGTCACGGTCACGTTTTCCGCATTGGGCAGACGCGCGATACCGAAGTCGGTCACCTTGACCTGTCCGTTCCGAAGCATCATAATGTTCTGCGGCTTGATGTCGCGGTGGATGATACCCTTGGAATGCGCATGCTCCAGAGCGCGCAGGATCTGCTCGGTGATGCTGATGGTCTCGCGCAGGGAAAGCACGCCCTTCTTGTTCATATACTTCCGAAGCGTGATGCCCTCGATACGCTCCATCACGATATACTTGATATTGTCGCGCACCGAAACGTCGCAAATGGACACGATGTTCGGGTGGCTGAGCATAGAGACTGCGCGGCTCTCGTTGATGATGCGCTTGACCGCCTGCGGATCGTTGGAAATATCGTCTCGCAACATCTTCACGGCGACCGTCCGATGCATGACCAGATCGACCGCCTCGAAAACCACAGCCATGCCGCCCACGCCAATCACCTTGGAGATCTTATATCGCCGATCGAAGATGCGGCCCACATATCGGTCAAACTGACTGTACATATTATTATTCATGTGCTGTCACCTCCGCAGATCCTTCTTCGCTGTCGCCGATCACGACCGTGATATTGTCCCCACCGCCGCCTTCCATCGCAGCAGAGATCAGCGCTTCCGCCTTTTCCTCGGACGGGGTATGGCGGCGCATGATCTCAAAGATTGCATCGGTGGAAAGGTAATTGGTCAGACCGTCCGAGCACAGAAGCAGACGGCACGGACCTTCCTTCGCCAAATTAATGAAATAAATATCCGGCTCCGTGCGTTCCTCCGAACCGACGGCGCGTGTGATCACGTTGCGGTTCGGGTTGACCTCTGCCTCCTCGGGCGTGATCTCTCCGATGTCCACAAGATACTGCACAAAGGAATGGTCGTGGGTAATCTGCACCATCTCGTCGTCGGTGATCAGGTACAGACGGCTGTCGCCGATGTTGGCAACATATACGCAGTCGTCTATCTGCAGTGCGGCGACAAGCGTGGTTCCCATGCCCGACAGCTCTTCCTCCTCATGCGACTTGGAAAAGACAGCCTCGTTTGCCGCAGCGCCTGCGGAACGAAGCAACTCGGTCACGGAAAAATCAGACGGATCCAAACGGTTATCGTCGTCAATGTGCGGCACAAAGTTCAGCCGCAGATAGTTGGTAAACACCGAAACGGCAGTCTGGGAAGCGATGCTTCCCCCGTTACAGCCGCCCATACCGTCGCACACCACGCCGAGAGATGCGTTATCGCACAGGACGGTGCACACAAAGGTGTCCTGATTGGACTGACGCTTTGCGCCGATATCGGTTTTTCCGAAAAATCGAATCATGTTCCAGCTTTTATCCTTTCTCCGATCCGTGATCGGACGATGTATCCGGCTTCTGTGCGCACGATCTGCGGAGCTGTCCGCAGGATGCGTTGATATCGGGACCGAGCCGACGCCGCACCGTGGCGTTGATTCCCAGCTCCCCGAGCCGTGCAGCAAAGCGCGTTCCGTTCTGCGAACGGGTAAAGCCCCTGCCCTCCACGGCGTTCACGGGGATCAGGTTCACATGAAACGGCATGGTACGGTCAAAATAACGGTGCAGAAGGTCAGCGAGCGACTTCGCATGGGCATCGTCGTCATTCAGCCCCGCGATAAGGGTATATTCAAAAGAAATGCGGCGCCCTGTCCTGAGAAAATAGCGTCGGCAAGCCGACAGCAGGGTGTCGAGCGGGAATTTGCGGTTGACCGGCATGATATCGCTCCGCTCCCGATCGGTAGAGGCATGCAGGGAAATGGACAGCGTGATGGGCAGATCCTCCTGCGCCAGACGGTCGATCCGATCCGCCAGACCGCAGGTGGAAAGGGAGATATGACGGTAGCCGATGTTCAGCCCGTGCTCGTCCCCGACCAGACGGAGAAAGCGAAGCACCTCATCATAATTGTCCAGCGGCTCGCCGATGCCCATCATCACGATATTGGAAATGCGCTCTCCCGTTTCCCGTTGTGCGCAGATCACCTGCCCCAGAATTTCCGAGGCGCGGAGATTCCGCACCAGACCGCCCGTGTTGGAGGCGCAGAAGCGGCATCCCATGCGGCATCCCGCCTGCGTGGAAACGCAGATGGAGTTTCCGTGCTTGTATTTCATGACCACGCTCTCCACCGCCTGCCCGTCCGACAGGGCAAACAGGAATTTCACCGTGCCGTCCACCGAGGAGACCAGCTTGCGGGAGACCGTGGGCAACGGATAATCGGTATTATCCGTGAGCCAGCGGCGCATATCGAGCGGAAGATTGGACATTTTCGCAATCGGAGCACCGGCGGTCATCCAGCCGTAGAGCTGACCCGCGCGAAATGCGGGATAACCGGCGGCGACCAGAAGATCGCGCAGTTCCTCATATTGCATTGACAGAATATCGGGACGCAAAGCCATAGTCTCTCCCATGCGCACGCGGCGCGGCAACCAAGAATGAATCCAAACATACAATATTATATCACTTTTTTTTCGGGATTGCAACAGAAACACGGAAAAATAGGAGCGCCTCTTGAAAATTTCAAAGATTTTTGCTATAATCAAAGTACAAAACCGCATTTTCGGTGCCAAAAACCGAACGGCGGTGTTAGGAGCGTATATGAAACGGAACCGTAAACCAATACCGAGGCTCAT
>CABUHM010000159.1:0-4031 GCA_902491355.1 uncultured Eubacteriales bacterium | reverse complement strand
CCGCCGCACCGCCTCAACTCAGCTACGCCATACCGCATATCACAAAAAAGAACCGCCGAAAACGACGGTTCTTCCATAAACTAAGCAATACTGTAGCGCGCGTTATACATTGAAGCGGAACACAACCACGTCCCCGTCCTTCATCACGTAATCCTTGCCCTCCGAGCGGATAAGACCCTTTTCGCGCGCAACTGCGGTAGAACCGCATGCGATCAGATCGTCATACGCCACGACCTCGGCACGAATGAAGCCGCGCTCAAAATCCGAGTGGATCTTCCCTGCCGCCTGCGGCGCGCGGGTACCCTTGGTGATGGTCCATGCACGAACCTCCTTTGGTCCGGCAGTCAGGAAGCTGATCAAGCCGAGCAGACGGTAGCCCGCCGTGATCAGGCGATCCAATCCGCTCTCCTCCAAACCGAGATCGTGCAGAAATTCCGTTTTTTCCTCGCCGACCAGCTCGGCGATCTCCGCTTCGATGCCGGCACAGATGGGAAGGATCTCGGCATGCTCTGCCTGTGCGCGCTCATACAGCGCACGGTAGTGCGGGTTGTTTTCGTAACCGCCTGCCACCTCGTCCTCGGAGATGTTTGCAATATAGATCACGGGCTTGGCGGTTAACAGCGGCGTCTCGTTCAAGATCGCGCGCTCATCCTCGTCCAATTCCATGGCGCGCGCGGGCTTGCCGAGGTTCATGTCCGCCACCACACGCTCTAAAAGACTGACCTTCGCCTCAAGCGACTTGTCGACCTTCATGAGCTTCTTCTCGCGATCCACACGGCGCTCCAAAAGCTCGATGTCGGAGAACAAAAGCTCCATATTGATGATCTCCATGTCGCGGATCGGATCGACCGTTCCCTCCACATGGATAATGTCCGCGTTTTCAAAACAGCGAACCACATGCACGATAGCATCCACCTCGCGAATGTGGGACAGAAACTTGTTTCCCAGACCCTCACCGTGGGATGCGCCCTTCACCAGACCCGCAATATCCACAAATTCGATTACGGCAGGCGAATACTTTTCGGGATGATACATCTCCGCCAAACGATCCAGACGTGCATCGGGCACAGCGACTACGCCCACATTCGGGTCGATGGTGCAGAACGGATAGTTTGCCGATTCCGCTCCGGCATTGGTGATGGCGTTGAACAGCGTGCTCTTTCCGACATTCGGCAGACCGACGATACCTAATTTCATGAAAATACCTTTCCTGCACGCACAGCAACGCAGCACGTACATCCTCTGTGCAAGACCACAGAATCATCATATTACAGTCATTCACCCGATATTATAATACGAAACATCGGTAAAAGCAAGGGGAAAAGACGAAAAACAGTCTCTTTTTCAAAAAAAAGCATAACATTGGCAGATAACGCAGGAAAAACTTGGGAACACACAACAAAATATTGTGAAAACCCATTGACATTATGAACGGGGTGTGATATAATGAACATGGTTAAATTTTTAACACAGTTTATAATTTGGAGGATATGAACATGAGTACACGCATTTTGGCAATCGATGATGATGCGAATATCTGTGATATGTTGCGTCTGTATTTGGAAAACGAAGGCTATGAAGTCAAAACCGCTAACGACGGTGCCGAGGGCGTATCCTTCTTCAAAATGTATGAGCCGGATCTGGTTCTGCTTGACATCATGATGCCCAAAAAGGACGGCTGGCAGGTCTGCCGCGAGATCCGCGAGATCTCTTCCAAGCCGATCATTATGATCACGGCAAAGGGCGAGGTCTTTGATAAGGTTCTCGGCTTGGAGCTGGGCGCTGACGATTTTGTGGTCAAGCCCCTGGAAATGAAGGAGCTTTCCGCGCGCATCAAGGCAGTGCTCCGCCGCTACAGCGCGCACGACAACCCCAACGACGACGAGGTCATCAAGTTCGATAACATCGAAATTTCCCTGGAAAAGTACGAGCTGAAGCTCAAAGGAAAATCGGTGGACTGCCCGCCCAAGGAATTGGAGCTTCTCTACTTCTTGGCTTCCAACTACAACCGCGTGTTCACGCGCGACCAGTTGCTCGACAAGGTCTGGGGCTTCGATTACCTCGGCGACTCCCGCACGGTGGACGTTCACGTAAAACGTCTGCGTGAGAAGCTGGAGGGCGTGTCCGACCAGTGGTTGCTGAAAACGGTCTGGGGCGTCGGTTACAAGTTTGAGATTCTGAAGTAATTCCCCGTATCAAATAAACAAAAGCGGAATGTTGCCATGCGCCATTCCGTTTTTGCCTTAGAAGGTTGAATATGTTCAAAAGTGTATTTTCGCGGTATATCACCGTATTTATGCTGATTATACTGATCTCCTTCATCATGGTAAGCGCCGTCATTTCCGCGCAGGTATCCGAGTTTAATTCCAATAATCAGCGTGATCTGCTGGATCGTACCGCAAACTCTGTGAAGTATTACATAGAGAGCGAATACGTCCGCGTGGGCGCGCAGGATATCGGCTCGTTTGTGAGCGGTGAACAGAACCGTCTGATGCGGGAGATCAGTACCTTAGCCGCCCTGTCCAGCGATGCATTTGTATTTGTGGTGGATCGCCAAGGCTCTTTCATTATCCATTCGGACAATACCATGTCGGTGACATCAGCTTCGCGCGTGCCGTGGGATATTATGAATTCCCTGCAAAAGAAGAACGGCAAGGTGACGGGAAACAGCACCTTGGGCGGCGTGTTCAGTAACAATTACATGTACTGCGCCCGTTCCCTGCAAATTGATGGCAAAACCGTAGGTGCCGTGTTCGCATGCCGTTCCGTGCTTGCACTGAAATTACTGCTGAGCAACGTGGTGAAAACCATCGTCATGGCGATCCTGTGGATCCTTTTGGCGGCGCTGATTGCGGTATACTTCATTTCGGACCGCATTACGCGTCCGCTCAAGCAAATGAGCACGGCGGCAAAGGAGTTTGCCGCGGGAAGATTTGATGTCCGCGTTCCGGTCATGGGCAACGATGAGGTATCGGAGCTTGCGATCGCATTTAATCAGATGGCGGAATCCCTGAGCAAGCAGGAGGAGACGCGCCGAAACTTCCTGGCAAATGTCTCGCACGATCTTCGTACCCCTATGACCACCATCGGCGGCTTCATCGAGAGCATCCTTGCCGGTGCCATTCCGCCAGATAAAGTCAACGGTTACTTAGAGATCATCGAGAGCGAGATCCGTCGACTTTCCCGTTTGGTCAATTCCCTTCTGGATATTTCCCGCATTCAGGCGGGCGAGCGGAAGTTCAACCCCGAGTCCTTTGATGTCTGCGAAATGGGCAGACAGATCCTTTTGTCCTTTGAGCAAAAGATTGATCAGAAGCATCTGGACGTGGAATTCAACTGCGACCACGACAACATGTACGCCTACGCCGATCGGGACGCCATCAACCAAATATTCTACAACCTCTGCGACAACGCCGTGAAATTCTCGCGCGACGGCGGAAAGTACGAGATCAGCATCACCCACAAGGAAGGCAAGATTCACGTTTCGGTGTTCAACGAGGGCGAAGGAATCACCCCCGAGGATCTCCCGTTCGTATTTGACCGTTTCTACAAGGGCGACAGAAGCCGCGGTCTTGACAAAACCGGAACGGGCTTGGGTCTGTTTATCGCCAAAACTATTGTGTGCGCGCATAACGAGCGCATCTGGGCAGAAAGTGAACACGGCAAATGGTGCCGCTTCACCTTTACCCTGCCCACCGCTCAGCCGCCTCAGAAGCGGGAAACAAGAGAAAACGGACGACATGCTACAGGAGCAAACTTATGACGGAGCTGTATGTTTGTAATGTAAGTGAGAGCGATCACGATATCGACATTGATGCACTGGCACAGAGGCTTTCCGCCCATCGGCGCAAACGAATCTCCTCATGCCGCGTCGCCCATGACCGCCTGCTCAGTGCGGTGGCGGGTTATCTGCTCGCCCTTGCACTGTCGCGTCACGGATTCGTCGAAAGCGCTCTGCACTATGCTGTAGGAGATCACGGAAAGCCGTATTTCACCGATTGTCCCCTGCACTTCAATCTGTCCCATTCCGG
>CABUHM010000158.1:0-4118 GCA_902491355.1 uncultured Eubacteriales bacterium | reverse complement strand
TTTCGGCTGGGTCGCGGGATTTTCCGGGAAGGTCTATCCCACGTCCCCCGCAGATACCGTGCGGGAATACCGCGAATTTCTGCAAAAGCTCCTGACCTCCCTGCCCGCGCCGCCGAACGGAGCATCCGCGTCGGGCCAGACCGAAGCGACACCCGCACCGTGACCGTCCTGACGGTACGCCTTACACGATGCGGTTCTGCATACCGCCAGACAAAAAGGAATGGATATTTTCCGCCGTCAGGGCAAGGCAACGTTCCCGCGCTTCCTTTGCCGCCCACGCGATATGCGGCGTGAAGCATACATTTTCCCGCTCACGCAGAGAATAGAAAGGGTGATCCTCCCCGAACGGCTCATCGGAGTACACGTCGGTGCCGAAAAAGCCGATCTGCCCCGAACGCACGGCATCCGCCACAGCCACCTCGTCGGTGACGGCACCCCGCGCCGTGTTGACCAAGACGAACCCGCGTCGGCACTGCGCAATGCGCTCGGCTGAGAACATGCCGCGGGTGCTGTCGTTGAGCGGCGTGTGGAGGGTGATGATGTCGGACTCCCGACACAGGGTCGTCAGATCCACACTTCCGTCGCCCGACTCGGGATGACGGCGGCAGGTGAGCACGCGACAGCCGAGCGCCTCCGCCACACGCGCCACGCCCCGTCCGATCTCTCCTGCGCCCACAACGCCCCACGTTTTCCCCGCGACCTCGCAGAAAACGGGTTTGAGATAATTTGCCGCGCCGCCCGCACTGTATGCCCCGCTTCGTACATGCTCGGCAAACAGCGGAAGCCGCTGGATCAGTGAAAGCACGGTCGCCACGGTTAACTGCACCACCGATTGGGTGGAATATCCCCGCACGTTGCACAGGGCGATGCCGTGGGAGCGGCAGTATTCGACGTCGATGTTGTCATAGCCCGTGGCAAACACGCAAACCAGACGCAGTTTTTTGCCGCACGCCAGCGCACGCCCGTCCAGACGCACCTTGTTGGTCAGGACGATGTCCGCGTCTGCGATCCGTTCTGGCAAAGACCCCTCGTCGGTGGCGGTGTATGCCGCGACCTCGCCGAACTCTTCCAGAACCGAAAAATCGAGATCCTCGCCCATTGCGGCGGTATCCGTAATTACAATTTCCATCATTATTTATACTCCTGTATTTGTTTTTTACGGCACGGCGACAGAAGCACACTCCCGTCACCGCCGTCATTCGTTTTTTCACCCAGTTTAACCGGAAAGGATGCTTATATGAACTCGGGCGACGTTTCATTCCGCTTCACCGAGCAAACCATGGAATACGGCTTGTATCATGCCTGCTTTACCCTGCACAGCCCTGCCGAGCGGCGGATCCTGTTCGTGTGCGACGGCAGTCCGTCCCCGCTCCGCCTCACGCTCAACGACCGTCCCGTTCCCCTGCGGCAGAGCGAATCCTGCCCCATGTGGGCGGACGTGAGCGGATATCTGACCCCCGACGAAAACCGCGGGGAAATCATCATCAGCGGATGCCGAAAGCGCGCCGATTTTTCCTTTGTCTCGGTACCCGCCGCCTATTTTGTGCCGTACAGCGCCACCGTACACGTGCGGAGACTGTATGACGACCGATGGGAATGCATGGTGCGATGCATGGTGCGCCACACCGGCATCACGGATCGGCGCTGTCACCTGTCCCTAACGGTCGGCGAAGGGTCAGACGAACCGAACGCCCGCGCCGTGGTATGCTGTACCCCCGGCGGCACTGTGACGGCGGTTTTGCGTGCCGAGGTGGAAACACCCACGCTGTGGAGCATGTCCGACCCGCACATCACTCCGCTGACCCTGCGTCTGACCACGGGCATCGGCTCGGAGCAAACCGTCCCTCTGCAATGCGGCTTCCGTGAGCTTGTGATGGATCCCGATCTCGGTTGTTTTCTCAACGGCGAACGGGTCGCGCTTCGAGGCGCGGTGTGCGAACAGGAGCTGTCGGAATCCCGACTGATCCAACTTCGTGCCGCAGGCTACACCCTGCTCTGTCCCGATTCCCGCAGTTTCACGCCGCAGACCGTCGCCGCATGTGACCGCCTCGGCATTTTGACCGTGGGCATTCTGCCCGACGAGGGCGATGCCGAATCGGCGCCATACCTTTTGCGGTGCGTCGGACATCCTTCTCACGCCGTATGGTATCTGCCGGCAGGAGACTGGGGAGATCCGCTTTTGCGGTTTGCCGAGCGCCGCAGTGCCGTGTGGCGCATCGACCCCGGAACGCCCATCATGTGCGACCGACCGGAATGGGCGCGGGAATGTGACCTGCTCCTTTGCACGGGCGCGGGCAGTGCGACGGCAGAACTGCATCGGGAGCGTCCCGAGCTGTGCCTTCTGCACCGGGGCGGCGCCGCCGACGGCGCCATCGGATATTTCGACGATGCGGGAGACAACGACCCGTCCGCGTTTCTGTAAGACCCCGCCGCGCGCCTTGCGGCTTTTACCGCGCCGCCGCGCCGCGCATTCGTGCGCACCGTGCGGCAGTCCCGTTTTACCCGTCCGTCTGCAAAATGCGCGGTGCTTCCCGCAGGAAATGATCCGCACTGCATCCGCAGGCAAGCGCATACAAGCCGTCCGCCGTGGCGGCTTTTTTTGCGGTCTGCGCCTGCGATCCGACGTACCGTGCGGGACGCGTGACCACGGGAACGACGGCACTTTTCCGCATGCGCGCCAGGCACGCCTTGCCCCGCTCGGTCATACCCAAAATCAGGGCGCGTTCGGGCGTCGTGCGCAGATCGTCCCGCGTGACCGAGAACAGACAGTGCCAAAGCGTGCGCCGCAGTGCGGCATGGGTCAGACTCTTGCAGGCAAGCGCGCGCAAAAGCCCGTCCGCCGTGGTACAGGTCTGCGCCGCCCGCGCGATCCGATACGCCATACCGCCGCCCGCCCCTTCGCAGTCCGCATACCGTTCGGGCGGGGTCAGGAGGAAATGCGTCAGGAGCGCATGCGCAAGGACAGTCGGATCGGGTCGGTGCGCCGTGCGCAGAATATCGGGCACGCCCGAGGGCAGACCGTGCGGCGCAGTCTTCCCCGCGCGCATCGCTTCCCGAAGCGCCGTCGCACTCCAGCCGCCCTCCCGTCGGAGCACGAACGGCTCTGCCGCAAAGCCCGTCCGCTCCATGGCGATCAGATATTCCGCGCCGAGCATGTCGTTTGCGCCTGCGGGCAGTCCTTCGCCGTACAACGCACGGTATACCGCCTCCCGATGTCGGATATCGGACACCGCGCCGTCCCGCGTCTCCTGCGACCGCCGCATCGCCTCGGCAAAATCGGGCGAGGACAGCCGCCGCGCCGTTCTGCGCAAATATGCCGCATCACCCGTTTCGCTTCCGAAGCAGACTGCGTCAATGCACCCCATGGCGCGGAGCAATGCAATGCCGCCCGCCGCAAAAAACGGCGCCTGTGCGCACGACCACGGATACGGAAGCTCCGCAATCAGGTCGCACCCGTTGGCAAGAGCCGCATACGCGCGGGTATACTTGTCGAACATCGCCGCCTCGCCCCGCTGTACATAATTGCCGCTCATCACGCAGACCACGGCGGCGTCCGCGCCGTACCGCTCGCGGATGCAGGCGATCTGCCGCGCATGCCCGAGATGGAACGGGTGATATTCACATATGATTCCGACGATTTTCATATGGCAAATTTCCTCAAATATCTATGTCCCGCATACCGCCTTTTGCCCAAAACGGACATTCCTTTCGGCTTTTTTTTTGCAAAAGCCCTTGTATTTGGCGGCGGACGGGTGTATAATAAAATGTATTTATCGAATTTTACAGCGAAAAACGGAGGTTTTTTCTGAAATGAAAGTGTTAGTTGTCAACGCGGGCAGTTCTTCCCTGAAGTATCAGCTCTTCGACACCGTAACCGACACCGTGATGGCAAAGGGTATTTGCGAACGGATCGGCATCGACGGTAAAATCGAGCATAAGATCAACGGTCAGAAGATCGTGCGCGAAATTCCCATGCCCAACCATGCAGTCGCCACCGAGATCGTGGTGCAGACCCTCACCGATCCCGAGATCGGATGCATCCGCGACATGAGCGAGATCGA
Organism: uncultured Eubacteriales bacterium; assembly: GCA_902491355.1. Classification (GTDB taxonomy): domain Bacteria; phylum Bacillota; class Clostridia; order Oscillospirales; family CAG-272; genus UMGS2055. Next base: position 57 of record CABUHM010000158.1, on the reverse strand, counting down.
AGCCGTGGGTCACCGCATCGTGCACGGCGGAGAATTCTTCTCCCAATCCGTTCTTCT
>CABUHM010000157.1:0-4122 GCA_902491355.1 uncultured Eubacteriales bacterium | reverse complement strand
GGACGAGCAGATATACCGCGCCGATGCACAGTGCCAAGGTACAGGTCTCACCGATACTGCCGCCGTAATTTCCAAAAAACAGGGTGGCATAATCGTAGATCGAGCGGGCATCCTGTGCAATGCTCAGCGGAGTGGCGGCTGACACAAAATCGGGCAAACGACCCGATGCGGGAGCATTGAGTGCCGTACCGAAGCACAGGAGCATCATGATCCGCGCCGTAATGGCGGGGGTTGCAAAGTTCTGACCGATACCGCCAAACAGACACTTGACCGCAACGATTGCGAAAATCGATCCCACCGCCGCCTGCCATACGGCGCATGAGGTGGGAAGATTCAGCCCGAGCAGAAGTCCCGTGACCACGGCGCTGAGATCGCCGACCGTCTGTTTTCTGCGCGTGATCACGCAGAACAGCGCCTCTGCGGCAACCGACGACGCGATGCACACGGCAAGCAGGACAGCCGCCTGCCATCCGAATATGACAATCCCCGCGACCGACGCGGGAAGCAGGGCGATTATGACATCGGTCATAATGCCGCGCGTGCTTCTGCGGGAATGAATATGCGGGGAAACCGAAACATGTAGACCGTTCATACCGACATTACTCCTTATGTGCCCTGACGTAGGCGGCAAGCGCGGCCTTGGCGAGCTTATTGTTTTGGACGATGGGGCGGTTTGCGGGACATTCATAGGCACAGCATCCGCATTCCATACACAAATTGACCTTCAGACGGGAAAGCTCCTGCATGTCGCTCGCCGAAAATGCATGTGCGATGGCAGGAGGATTCAGGCGCAGGGGACAGTGATTGATGCACCGACTGCATCGGATGCACGGTCCTACCTGCGGCAAAACGGCTTCTTTTGCACCAAAGGCAAGCACGGCGTTCGTGTTTTTCAGAATAGGATAGGAAAGATCGGGGACTGCAAGTCCCATCATAGGTCCGCCGTAAAGGACCTTTTCGGGCTTTTCGGAAAAGCCGCCGCAAAAGGCAAACACGTCCTCCAGCCGCGTACCGATGGGAGCAATGACGTTTGCGGGCTTTGCCACCGCCGGGCCGTCCACGGTGATGCACTTTTCCACCAGGGGCATACCCGTGCGGCAGTAATCGGAGATAAAGGCAAGCGTGGTACAGTTGAGTACCAGCGCTCCCACATCCAGCGGGAGCTTGCCCTCGGGCACCACAGCGCCCAGCGAATGATAAATGAGAACCTTTTCACCGCCCTGCGGATAGAGAGAAGGAAGCACCTTCACCTCCACGCACGAATCGTCCTTTGCCAGACATCGCATGGCGGCAATGGCGGCGGGCTTGTTTTTCTCGATGCCGATGATCACGCGGGTGACCCCGAGGTATTTTTCAAGGAGACGGATCCCGTCCGCCAGCGCCTCGGTGCGGTCGAGCATGGTGCGCGTATCCGAGGTGATGTACGGCTCGCATTCGGCGCCGTTAATAATGACCGCGCGGATGCGGGACAGATCCTGCACGTTCAGCTTCACGGCAGTGGGAAAGCCCGCGCCGCCCATGCCCACACATCCCGACGCGCGGACGGCGGCAATGAAGGAGGCGCTGTCGGTAATGACAGGGGGCTTGACCGTATCGGACACGGTCTGCAGACCGTCAGTATCGATGATGACCGTCGGCGTCATGACTCCGTTCGGCATGGTCAGGGTATCGATCTTGGCGACCGTTCCCGACACGCCCGAGTACACCGAGGCACTCACAAAGCCGTTCTCACGCGCAATGCAGTCGCCCACCGCCACAGAATCGCCCGCCTTGACTGCGGGAACGGCGGGTGCGCCGATATGCATGGAAACGGGGATACACACATGTGGCGGAACGGGCATGCGGACAGGCACGGATTTTTCCGTATGCTTCCGATGCGGTGTCCGGACACCGTGCAACTTGAAAACGGACATGGCGGGATGCTCCTTTGGAATTCCAACATTTTACGATATTATACACTTTCCGAAAAAAGCTGTCAAGAATTCCGCACACGATTTCAAAAAAACGGGTTTTTCGACAAAAAAGCAAGAGAAAAAGCGTCCCATACGCATCGATTTTGTCATATGCACTCTTGACAAGCCATGGCAGTGTGGGCTATAATAAAAAAAATATGAGCCGCACGGAGAGAGGTAGTTATATGGTCAATCAGAATTCGACGGAAAAATTCGCAAAGCAGGGTCTTACATTCGACGATGTCCTGCTGATCCCCCGCAAGAGCGATGTGGTACCGAAGCAGATCTGCCTGGACACACAGCTTACAAAAAAAATCAGCCTCCATGTTCCGCTCATGAGCGCCGCCATGGACACGGTCACCGAGTGCGACATGGCGATCGCGATGGCGCGCGAGGGCGGCGCAGGCGTGATCCATAAGAACATGTCCATCGAGCGGCAGGCGGATCAGGTGGAGCGCGTCAAGAGAAACGAGAACGGCGTCATCACCAATCCATTCTTTTTGAAAAAGGATAATTACGTATACGAAGCCGACAATCTGATGGGCAAATATCGCATTTCCGGCGTACCGGTGTGCGACGATAACGGCAGACTGGTGGGCATCATCACAAACCGCGACATGCGCTTTCTCACCGACTTTAACATGCGCATCGAGCAGGTCATGACCAAGGACAACCTGGTCACAGCCCCCGTGGGCACCACACTGGAGCAGGCAAAGGATATCCTCTGCCGTCATAAGATCGAAAAGCTCCCCATTGTGGACAGCGACAATATCCTGCGCGGTCTCATCACCATCAAGGACATCGAAAAGGCATCCAAATATCCGAATTCCGCCAAGGATTCTCAGGGCAGACTGCTGTGCGGTGCCGCCATCGGCGTGACCACAGACGTCGTTGACCGTGCGGGCGCGCTTCTCTCCGTGGGTGCGGACTTTTTGGTGCTGGACAGCGCACACGGGCACTCCCACAACATTCTCGATTGCCTGTACCGCGTGAAGGAGCGCTTCCCCGAGGCGCAGATCATCGGCGGCAACATTGCAACCGCCGAAGCGGCGCGCGATATGATCGCCGCCGGTGCGGACGCCATTAAAGTAGGTATCGGACCCGGCTCCATCTGTACCACGCGTATCGTCGCGGGCATCGGTGTGCCGCAGGTAACGGCAATTTACGATGTTGCATGCGCGGCGGCGGAATCGGGCGTTCCGGTCATCGCAGACGGCGGTATCAAGTATTCGGGTGATTTGACCAAGGCGATTGCCGCAGGCGCAAACGTGGTCATGATCGGTTCGCTGTTTGCGGGCTGTGAGGAATCGCCCGGAGAGAGCGAAATTTATCAGGGACGTCAGTTCAAGGTCTACCGCGGCATGGGCTCCATCGCGGCAATGGAACAAGGCTCCAAGGACCGTTACTTCCAGGAGGGCAACAAAAAGCTGGTGCCCGAGGGCGTGGAAGGACGCGTTCCCTACAAGGGACCTGTTTCCGACACGGTATATCAGCTCATGGGCGGTCTGCGCTCCGGCATGGGCTACTGCGGTTGCGGCACCATTCCCCAGCTTCAGGAGAACGGACAGTTTGTCACTATCACAAACGCCGGTCTGACCGAGTCTCACCCGCACGATATCTCCATCACCAAGGAAGCTCCCAACTATTCGAGCAAATCGTAAACGGGAAAAACTTCTCTGCATATAACCGCCGTGAGGCTCCGATCCACGGCGGTCTCTTTTTGCACTTTTTGGAAAGATTTTAACCTCGTTCACAAAATTCGCAATTACAATTCACAATTTTAAGATACAATATGTTGTGTAATACGATATCATATAATACAATCGGTTGCGGTTGCATGTGCACACGACCGCATCACATCCGTAAGCAAGTCTGTTTCAGGAGGAAATCGAGTTGAAGATTATCAAGCGCAGCGGTGTGGAAGAGGATTTCCGCATCGATAAGATCATATGCGCCGTACAGAAGGCGAATCAGGCGACCTCGGGCACGCGGGAGCTGTCCGATGCAGATATAACCGAAATTTCCGAGCAGGTAGAGGAGCACGCACGGGCAGTGAACCGCGCCCTCTCCGTGGAGGAAATTCAGGAGCTGGTGGAGACCGGCATCATGCGTCACGGCGCGTATGAAACGGCAAAGCGGTATATCCGTTACCGCTACACGCGCAACCTTG
>CABUHM010000156.1:0-4123 GCA_902491355.1 uncultured Eubacteriales bacterium | reverse complement strand
CGCCGCCTTTTCCTCCTTGAACGGGTTCTTCAGATAATTGTTCAGGGTCTCGATGGTGTAATGACGCGGCGGCGAGGTCTGCTTCTCCACGGGCGCGAACGCGGTGTTCACCGTGTCGCCCTTTTTCAGGCTCGGCAGGATCTTGTCCTTTTGCGTGGAATCGTCATATTTCATCCAGCCCTTTTCTAAGATCACGGTGCCCTTGAGGGTAAAGGTCTCGCGGTCCCCCACGGCGATGGTGATCTCGGTTTTCTCCACCCGACAGGGCTGGGAGCAGAACACGGCGACAAAGCGGCGGAACACCGTGGAATAGACCTGAAATTCCCGCTCGGACAGCTTGTCCTTGGTCGGGATCTTGTAGGTCGGTGTGAGCGCCGAGTGCGATTCGATCTTGGAATCGTCGAATATGGTTTTCTTATCCTGAAATTCCACGGGATATCCGAGCTGTGCGCAGTTTTTGACGATGGTGCGGATCTTGTCCTTTTCGGCGGTTGCAAGATACTCCGAGTTGGTACGCGGATAAGTGAGATAGCCCTCCTCGTACAGCTTCTGCACGATGTCCAGACTGTCCTTCATGGACATCTTATATTTTTTACCTAGGACATTTTGCAGGGTGGAAAGAGAATAGAGCTTGCCCGGGGCTTTCGTGTCCTTTTTGCGCTTGACGGACGTGACGGTCGCGGGGAGCGCATTGTATGCGTCGCACAGCGCCTGCGCACGGCCGCGGCTGTTTTTGTCGAATTTCTCCTTGCTTTGCAGTTCCACCGTCTCGCCGTCGGTCTCGGCACGGGAAATCACGGCGTAATAGACCTCGGGCGTAAAATGGATGATCGCCATATCGCGGTCGTAGATCGCCTTGACAATGGGGACAATGACCCTCCCCACACGCAGAAGAGAACCGCTTTTCAGTGAGGCGTACCGTGTGAGATTGACTCCGTAGAGCCAGTCGATATAGGTGCGCGCAAAGCCCTCGTTTGCCAGAGAATCGTATTCGGTTTCTTCCTTCATTTCGGAAAGCGCCTGCGCCACGGTCTGCGGCGTCTGATCGGGCAACCACAGCCGAAGCAGCTTCTTTTTCTGCCTTTCCTCCTCGGACATGCCCTCCAGCGCCTGCTGAACGCAAAGGCGAACGATGATCTCACCCTCGCGGTCGGCGTCCCCCGCGTTGACAATGGCATCCACATCCGGACGGCGGCACAGGGACGAAATGATGCCGAACTGCTTCTGCACACCCGCGTCGGGACGCTTGTCCGCCCCGCGCCGCAGTTCAAAGCGGAATTCCTGCGGGAAGCACGGGATGTTGCGCATAGACCATTTTCCCGAGTTTTCCGGATCGGGCTGATAGGATTCGATATCGACAAGTGAAAACAGATGGCCGAACGCCCATGTGATCAGATAGCCTTCTCCCTCGAGATAGCCGTCCCGCCGCGCTGTTTTTCCGATTCCGGCGGCGATATTGCGGGCAAGGCTCGGCTTTTCGGCAATGATCAGTTTCATGTGGATCTCCTTATCAACGCTTGCATAAGAATGTATCGTTCCGACGCGACAGCACAACCTGCACGCGTCACTAAGTCTCAGTATACCACATTTTCATGTTTTTGGCTACCCCTGTTTCTGTTTTTCGTGAGAAAAGGGGTCGGCACCTCATAGAAAAGCAAGGAAATTCGGTTTACGTATTGCCTTTTCGTGGATTGTATGTTACAATGGGAGATGTAAAATCAGCGAATGCAGGAGCAGAGATATGTGATGTGGCGTAAGCTCAGACAACTGATTCCGGACTACGCACGATTTCCGATCGTACTGTCTTTGGCGGTCAATATGTTTGCCTTCTATGTTTCCCGCCCGATCACGGCAAACATCGCGCACCATTTCATGGCTTGCGCACTCGACGGGATCATTCCGTTTGTTCCCGCGTTTGTTTCGGTGTACATTCTGGCATATGTGCAGTGGGCGGCGAACTTTATCGCCGTGGGACGGGAAAGCAGACAGGTGTGCTACCGCATGTTTTCCGGTCAGATCCTCGCAAAAATCCTGTGCTTTCTCTGCTTTGTCATCTATCCGACGGCAACCGTCCGCCCCGAGGTCGGCGACGGCGGGATCTTTCATTTTCTGACCCGTGTCATATACTGTCTGGACGAACCGAACAATCTGTTCCCTTCCGTCCACTGTCTGGAAAGCTGGTTCAGCCTGCGCGCCTCGTTCTGTTGCAAAAAGATGCCTCGGTGGTACACATGGGCAAACCTCATCGTCACCCCCATGGTCTTTTTATCCACCCTGTTCACCAAACAGCATGTGCTTTGGGATGTTCCCGCCGGAATCCTGGTCTTTGAGATCGGGCTGTTCGCGGCGGACCGCCTGCACATCGGGCAATGGCTGGCACGTATCAACGCCGCGCTTTTCGGTATCCGCGAGGAAACGGATATCAAAACGGAAATTCAGGAGCCGTAATCTATGAAGCATAAAAAGCATAAAAATCAGAATTCCACGGACGCATCCGAGCAGGTACGGGACGCATCGGTGTCGGTATCGCAGACCCCGGAGGCGGATGTCGCAAACGACGGCGCGACAGGGGCTGTGCCCGAAGGCGCAAAGCCCCTGAGCTTCCGCAAAAAACTGCTATGGACCCTGCTGTTTGCGGTCATTGCCGTAGCCACCGTTTTTGCCGTGTCCTCTTACAGCAAAAGCCTTTCCGCCGAGAGCTTTTGGGAGTACCTCTCCCGTGCTTCCCTGCCCATGATCGGCGCGGGCTTACTGTGCACCGTCGGCTTTGTGTATTTTGAGGGCGCAGCGCTCCGTCACATCTGCAGCTGTATGGGCTTCCCCGTGAAGCGGCGTGACGGACTTCTGTATTCCGCCGCCGATATCTATTTTTCCGCCATCACGCCGTCGGCTACCGGCGGTCAGCCCGCCAGCGCCTACTTTATGTTACAGGACGGTATCCCGGGCGCTGTGATCTTCGTTGCTCTGCTCCTGAATCTGGCGGCATATACCGTTGCCATCCTGATTCTCGGAATTCTGGGGCTGCTCTTCTGCCCGCAGATCTTCTTCGGCTTTGATATGATATCCCGCATTCTGGTGCTCATCGGCGTCGGAGTGCAGATCGCGTTCACCGCGTTTTTCTATCTTCTGCTTCGCCACGGCAGTATTCTGCACCATCTGGGCGACGCACTTATCCGCTTTTTTGCAAAACTGCACCTTGTGCGCAATGCCGAGCGCAAGCGGGAAAAGCTGATTGCAATGATCGCGGACTATCAGCGATACTCCGCTGACGTCGTAAAGCACGGCAGACTGATCGGCGGCGCGCTGTTCTACAACGTGCTTCAACGTCTTGCACAGACGGGCGTCGCCGTGTGCGCCTTTTTGGCAGCGGGCGGTACCGCAGAACGCTGGTTTGAGGTCTGGGCGGCACAGGGATATGTGGTCATCGGCTCCAACAGCATCCCCATCCCGGGCGCTATGGGCGTGGCAGACTACCTGATGATGCACGCTTACGGGCAATTTCTGCCCGCATCGGAGGCTGTGAATCTGGAATTGCTTTCGCGCTCGATCTCTTTTTACAGTTGTATTCTTCTTTGCGGCATCGGCGTACTCTGCGTCTATATCATCCGCCGCATCCGCGCCTCGAAAAAATCGGGAAAATTGACAGGAAAGAACGGGATTTGAATGATCGGATTTTATAACTATACGGTGCTCTTAACGTACCTGTCGCTGGTATCGGCAGGGGCGGGGATCTTTGTGTCGCTTGCCGGCGCGGGACATCCGTACATCGGTATGTTCTTCCTTATGGCATGCGGTCTTTTCGATGCGTTCGACGGCAAGGTCGCCCGCACCAAGTCCGACCGAAACCGCCTGGAATGCAATTTCGGCATCCAGATCGATTCTCTGTGCGATTTGGTCTCCTTCGGCGTCCTGCCCGCATGCATCGGCGGTGCGGTGCTCCGCCGCTCCGTTTTCCTGAGCGATCTGCGTTCACACGGATGCCTCGGAACGGTGCTGTTTGCCCTCCTGTTTGCCGTGCTCATTCTGTACATTCTCGCGGCGGTCATCCGTCTGGCATATTTCAACGTGACCGAGGAGGAACGGCAAAAAATCGAGGGCGGCGCCAGGAAACACTACCTCGGAC
>CABUHM010000155.1:0-4151 GCA_902491355.1 uncultured Eubacteriales bacterium | reverse complement strand
GTACCTGCGAAGCCCCGCGTCGGTCGCCGTCTGCCGCAGGCAGGCGGCTCGGACGGGCATCGGCGGCGGATTTCGTCTGTACGGTCGGGTTTTGGAGGACTGCCGCCGATTCCCTCACGCGCGCGGCAAGCCGCGCGCGCTCCGACGCGGGGCGCGAAGTCTGCACAGACCCTCCGAAAAAAGAGAGCATGTGCCGTATCGCGCCGTATATAGCTGGTTTGTCCGTAATCTGATGCGGGATGGAAAGGACAAAATTTCCGTCCATTGTAACCCAATCACGAATTTTCAAAGAGTGCTTGCATGTTTTGACGGGATGTGCTATAATACCCCTCGTCGGCTTTTGACGAAAGGGAAGGATCAGTTAACAGAAATGGAACAAACAAAAGAAAACGCGGAGCAGGTATCGGCTTCGGCACATACTGCGGGCAGTGTGGGAACCAAGGATCTGACGCAGGGCGATTATCGTCGTACCCTGATCAGCTTTGCATTGCCGGTTTTCCTCAGCCAGCTTTTTCAGCAGTTGTACAACTCGGTGGACTCTCTTGTGGTGGGAAACTTTCGGGGCAAGGAGGCGTTGGCGGCGGTCAGCTCGTCCGGAAATCTGATTTTTCTTTTCGTCAGCTTCTTTGCGGGAGCCGCCATGGGCGCCGGCGTTGTGATCTCACGGTATTTCGGAGCAAAGGATGAGAAAAAGGTCTCGGTCGCCATTCACACGGGAATCCTGCTCGGCTTAATCTCGGGCGTGACCTTATGTGTGGCGGGCGTTCTGCTGTCGCCGCAGATTCTGAGGCTCATGGGCACCGATTCTGCTGTTCTGCCGCAGTCCATTTCCTATTTTCGGTGGTATTTTGTCGGCACGCCCGCCATTATCCTGTATAACGTGTTCATGGGGATTATGAACGCGCTCGGCGACAGCCGCCGTCCGCTTTATTACCTGATCTTTTCCTCTCTTTTGAATATTGTGCTCGATCTTCTGTTTGTGGGTGCGCTAGGACAGGGCGTTGCGTCCGCCGCCGTCGCTACCACCATTTCGCAGGGACTGAGCGCGCTTCTCTGCCTGCGGCACCTGATGCGAAAGGGCGAAATTTACACCGTTTCCCTGCGCCGCCTCCGCTTAAACGGCGCCATGGCGGGTGAGATCCTTCGCTACGGACTGCCCACGGGCGTGCAGAATTCGGTCATCGCCTTAGCTAATGTATTGGTGCAGACCAACATCAATTCCTTCGGAAAGGACGCCATGGCGGCTTGCGGCAGTTATTCCAAGATCGAGGGCTTCGCCTTTATGCCCATCACGTCCTTTTCCATGGCGCTTACCACGTATGTGGGGCAGAATATGGGCGCGGGAAAAACCGAACGGGTGCAAAATGGCGCGCGCTTCGGCATTCTTATGTGCCTCCTTTTGGCAGAGTTTATAGGTCTTATCGTTTTTTTCGGCGGACGATATCTCATCGCCGCCTTCGACCGTGATCCCGAGGTCATTCGCATCGGGGCACAGCAGTGTCATGTGGAAGCTCTGTTCTTCTTCCTGCTTGCCTTTTCCCATTGCATCGCGGGTATTTGTCGCGGCTCGGGGCGCGCGGTGGTGCCCATGCTGATCATGCTGTCGGTCTGGTGCGTTTTCCGTATTTGCTACATTACGGTTGCCATGCGCATCTGTCACGATATCCGTCTGCTCTTCCTTGCCTATCCCATCACATGGACCATCAGCTCGATCATCTATTTCATCTATTACAAGTGCTCGGGCTGGCAAAAGGGCTTTGCCAAATAACCTGATAAGAGCGCGTCGGTCACGGAAAACCGACGCGCTCTCGCTTTGTATGCAGGCATTGTATGCCGATACCCGCCGTCACACGGTTCGACGGCGGGTGCTTTTTGCTTTGGAAACGGGTGAGAACCCTTTGCCCGCTTTGACATATTCTGAATAACAGAGAGAAAAGGAGGAGATATCAAAATGAAGATCATGTTAGATGCGGGGCATTTCGGGAAGCAGAACCGCTCTCCCATTCTTCCGGAATACTATGAATCGGTGATGACATGGGAGCTGTCGCACAGACTGCAGGCGGCGCTGGAGCAGTATGGCATCACCGTCGGACAGACCCGCAGTCAGCAGGAGGTTGACATGCCTGTGTATCAGCGAGGCAAATCGTCGGCTGGTTATGACCTGTTTGTTTCGGTGCACAGCAACGCGTTTTCCGATGCGAATATCGACCGTCCCACCGTTTTCGTCAATCTGGATGGCTCCACCACCGAGCTTGGCAAAAAAATAGGGGCATCGGTACGGCAGGTGATGGGGACATCGCAAAAAGAGTCCATTACGTGGAAGGAATGGGAAGGACGTCCCGGCGTGGAATACTACGGCGTCCTGCGCGGGGCAAAGGATGCGGGAACGCCCGGTATGATCATCGAGCATTCCTTCCACACCAATCTGCGCTCCGCGCTATGGCTCTCGGACAGCAATAATCTGGAGCGTCTGGCACAGGCGGAGGCGGCTGTCATCGCCGCGCATTTCGGGGTGTCCACACCGGTATCGGAGGCGGTGCGGTGGGCACAGGAGCAGGGCATTCTGAAGGCGGACGCAGGCGGGAGCTATCGTTTGGGCGAATTCTGCACGCGCGAGGAATTGGCGGAGGCGTTATTCCGTTTTCGGCAAATCGGCACCTGACGGTGAGAGAAAGACGCTTCGACCGACGCAAAGAACGGCGGGAAAAGGAAGAGCGAGGATGTACCAGCGGAATATTGCCGACAGGAGACCGTCGTGCAAATACCACCGGATCAGTTCTTCCGGATATGCGCCCACGGCGTGGAAGAGAACGCCGAACAGAAGCAGGGCAATGCTCAGTTGTCCCGCCAGCAGAAAACAGCCGCGCGGCGTGGGACGGCTGGCGGTGTTCCATGCCGTGTGCAGAAGCAGGAGGAAAACGAGAAACACGGCAAGGGTCAAAAAGAACAGACGGCATGCAAGCTGACAGCCCGCGTAATACCGTTCGGCTGTCGATTCGATCCCCTGCATGCGCATGCTCCATTCCTGCGTAAACGGCGGAACGGTGATCGCCGCCGCCCCACCGAGGGCGAGCAGGGATATGACTGCGGTGTGGAGACGGACGGATATCTTTCCGTCCTCCCATGCCCGCAAGCGATCCCGCAGACGTTCGGGAAAGGACAGAATGCGGGCAAGACCGTCCCGCCTGCGGGCGATCAGACGGCCGACTGCCCGCATCCAAAGCCGCTCCACGGTCAGGCGGCGCACGATATCAGCCGCAGTGCAGAAGAGGTACAGGACGAGGACGGTGCGCAGGGCGTCGGGAAGCAGTCTGCCGTCCCCGAACTGTTCGTCGGTTCGGAGGAGCTTGTGCCACATCCAATCCCGCGTGAAATGGTTGTCGTGGAGCAGATAGACGCCGAAGGTGGAAGCGGAGAGAAAGCCGATGACCCTGCTGTGCCGCGCGGGCAGGCGCAGGAAAATGAGGAGAAGCTCTGCGGCGGACGCCACCGAAAGGATGCTGTATTGGTCGGAATACCGATCCGCATAGTTGTGGAACACGCATAGCAGGACAAGGAGGAGTGCGAGCAGGGGCAGATGGAAGCGCAGACGGATACGCACAGGATCGGTATACAGCCGCAGATAAGCCGCCAAAACGTACAGCACGATGCACCACACCAGGTTATTCTGCGGAAACCGCGCCATGATCACCGTGGGGGCAAGGGAAAAGACGATTAGGGAGACCAGGAGAAACCATTCGAGCTGACGACGCGTTGCATGGTGAATGAGGGCGTTGAGAAGCGGGACGGCGAGCATCAGCAGAAGAAACGCGGTGGCAAACCAGTACTGATCGTAGGAAATGGGCAGAAACGCCGTGAACGCATCGCGGAAAACGGGTTCTTCGCGGCTGACGTGTACCGAGAGAAAATACAGACCCACAGAGTACAGAAGGATCTGCCCGTACAGGCGAAAGAACTTCTGCACCGAGAATTTGCCCGATACCATATAGTAGCCGGTGATGAGGAAGAAAATATTCACGCCGAGCTTTCCGACGGCAAAAAAGACATCCAAAACGATCCGATCCGCGCACATAGGCAGTCGGTCGATCTCGAAGCTGTGCACGGCATAGTGGTGTGCAACGATCATCAGCATGGAAAGGATGCGCAGAAGC
>CABUHM010000154.1:0-4162 GCA_902491355.1 uncultured Eubacteriales bacterium | reverse complement strand
AGGGTCTCTCTCGCGGCAAATCCGGGCACCACGGCGTCCACCGCACCGATGAAGTTAATGATATTGAGCATTGCGCGATACGGCATAGCGGACGTGATATCTCCCGCAACGGCATCGGGCAGGGTGGGACGCACGTTGGAGAAGGACAGTTCCTTCTGCCACGTTCTCTTGCCGTCCAGAATATCGCCGTAGCGCTGTACCATGATATGACCGCTGCCGAGCATATTGGTCAGCTCGCCCACCTTTTGCGCATAGGCGATGGGCTGATTAAAGGGAACGCTGAAGTTGTGGGAGCAAAGAATGGCGAGGTTCGTGTTCTCGCTTTTCAGCTCCTTATAGGAATGTCCGTTGACCACGGCAAGTCCGTTATCGTAATTTTCCTGTGCCACAAATCCGCCCGGATTCTGGCAGAAGGTTCTGACCTTATTGCGGAAGGGCTGGGGATAGCCGATGAGCTTGGACTCGTACAGACACTCGTTGACGGTCTCCATGACCTCGTTGCGCACCTCGACACGCACGCCGATATCCACGGTGCCCGGAACATGCGCAATGTTATATTTCGAGCAGATCTGCTCCAGCCAGTCGGCACCGCGGCGTCCGGTTGCAATGACTGTGCGCTCTGCCAGAATTTCGAGCGTGGTCTCGCCGCTCTTGACCACGACGCCGCAACAGGTATCGTTTTTCAGCACCAAGCCTGTGCACTCCGTGCGGAACATCATTTCCACGCCGCGTTGCAGAAGATCCTGCTCGATGTCGTAATAGATCTTCTGCGCCTTTTCGGTTCCGAGGTGACGGATGGGGCAATCCACTAACTTCAAGCCCGCACCGATGGCGCGCAGACGGATCTTTTTGATCGCCTCACTGTCGGAAACGCCCTCCACGTGGGGGTCGGCGCCGTAGGAAAGGTAGATACCGTCGGTATAGGAGATCAGCTCCTGCGCCAGCTCATCCCCGATCAGCTCGGGAAGCTGACCGCCCACCTCATCGGAGAGGGAGAGCTTGCCGTCCGAGAATGCGCCCGCACCCGAAAATCCAGTGGTGATATTGCATTCGGGGCAGTTCACGCATGTCTTGGTCACGCTTTTCGGACAGCGTCTGTCCTCCACGGGCTTACCCTTTTCAATGAGGCAGATGCGGGTCTGCGGCTTATGTAAAAGCAGTTCATACGCCGTAAAGATACCGGCAGGGCCTGCACCGACAATAACAAGATCGTATTTTTTCATGATAATTCTCCTCGAAATTCCATTTCAAAATTCTATTTCAAAATTCTGTTTCAAAATTCTATTTCGTTCGGCTCGGTGGACGATGGCTGTGCTGACGGTCTCTCGGTGTGTACGGTTGCCACAAAGTCGGAAAACTGCTTGTTCGGATTCTGCGTCAGAAGATTCAGAATGGTCATATAATCGCGGATCATTTCGCGTGGGGTCAATTGGGATTCCGCTCCTGCACGAGACGTTTCCTCCCGCAAAAAGGCGATCCTGTCATCGTCCGTCACCGGAAGCTCTACATTATTATAACGCCCGTGCAGTACGCTGAGGCGACAAATCAGCGCCAGAAGCTCCTCGTCGGACAGGCGGCGCAAGCGGATAACGGGTCCTGTGCGGTTTTCACAGTCGGGCGCGGCAAAGCGTGCGTCCGCCAAGCGACTCCGCAGTGCCTCATAGCTGAACAGTCCACGTCGGGTATCCTCCAGAAACTGCGGCGTGCCGCCGAAGAAGAGGGACATGCCTGTCGACCTTCCCTGCACGGCATCGTTGAACATGGTCAGGATCATTTCATAGTTCTTTTCCCGGGAAATACGGTTGGATATTTTATAAAGGTTCACGCACTCGTCAATGAATACGGCAAAGCCCGCATAGCCTGTCTGCCGTGCGAACACCGACCAGAGCTTGAGATAATCGTACCAGTTGTCGTCGTGGATCACCCCGCCGACCTCCAGATACTGCCGCGCCTGTGTGCGATTCTGATATTCCCCGCGAAGCCAACGGAGCGCGGCGCTTTGCAGCTCGGCATTATCCTCGCACAGTCCGCGGTACCACGCGGAGATCGCCGTGGCAAAATCAAAGCCGCCCACGCAGTTTTGCAGGGCGTTGAGCACGGCGTAGACCTGCTTTTGCACCTCCTCGCGCATCTGCACACTTCCCGGCTCCGCCCCCCTTTGACATACATTACTTTGCAAAAAGGAGATCCAGCGGGACAGGATAACGGGCAGTGCGCCGCCGTCCGGACAAGCCTTCACCGCCATGTTGCAGATCAGCTCCCGATAGGTCGCCAGACCCGAGCCGGCGCCCGAGCACAGGCGGCGTTCGGGAGAAAGATCGCAGTCCGAGGTCACAAAGCCCTGCTCGTTTGCATAATTACGGATGAGCTGGAGCAGAAAGCTCTTGCCGCTTCCGTATTTGCCGATGAGGAAGCGCACCGTGGAGCCGCCCTCTGAGGCGATCTCCAGATCGGAGAGAAGCGCCTTGACCTCGCCCTGTCTGCCGATGGCGATGTACGGCGCACCCGAGCGCGGAACGACACCGGCACTGAGCGCCGTCATCAGGTTTGACAGGATCCTGCGCGGAACCGTGTCATAATTCTGCTGCATTTGCATGATCGATCCAATCCTCCAAATCCTGTCGGTAACACGGAATCACATGATAGGGCTGAGCCATGCCGTCGCCCTCAAACGCGATGTCACCGATCAACGTCAGACATTTTTCGTTAAGCCCCTCCATCAGGGTCGCGGGAAGCATGCCCGCGCGCTGTGCCAAGTCGCAAAAATCCGCAGTATTTCCGCAAAGCAGAAGGGCGGCGGCACGGCGGAACAGATCGTCGGATGCGGTATCCGACGGCGGCATCGCCTCCTCTGCCGCCTCCTCCGAAACGGACGGGACGGATCGCTCCGCCGCAACTCCGTGCGCCGATGCCCCTTCCCCGTTCGCCGTACCGTCCCCGTTCTCCGTACCGTCCCCGTTCTGCGTTTCCGCATCGGGCACAAGCATGGAGGTCACCTGCCACGATTCCCGCTCCAATTGATGGACGCGCGACAGATCAAGGTCCGCGGACTCCGGCTCGTACTGCGCCATGTACTCCGGCTCCGGCTCGACGAGGTTTTCTCTTTTGGAAATCAGGGGCGCAAAGTACGCATCGATCACCTGTCCCGTCCCGACGGGAAGCCCGTCCGCATTCAGGCGGGAACGGATGCCGAGCATGCGTCGCACGCCGTTTTCCGCATACTTATACAGCGCGGTGGCGCCGCGATGCGCCTCGGGCGAGCGCGTGACCGCATAATAGCTGACCTCAAGACGACATCTGCGGATGGGTGCGCCGATGTAACAGCTTCGCTGGATCGTGCGCAGACATCGATCGTTACACACGGTCTGATCGGACAGCCAACCGATCCCCGCCGCGCGTATCGCATGCGGAATGTGGGTATCGTATGCGGCGGCATTTGGGGCATAGAATTTGCTCTTGCGGTAATCATAGTCGCTCAGATATGCGGGAACCGTACAATCGGCGCTGTTGATGAGATAAAACTCCCGCAGACTGCAATTGGATATTCCCGCCGTGCGAACCGACTCAGTCAGATCGCACGGGAGGGTCAGACCGTATTGCAGACAGAAATCGCACACCCATTCGGACAGGCACCGATCCAGCACACGGTGCGCCTCACGGTAGACCGTCCACAAGCGGAGCAATCGGTCAAGCCCCTCCTGCGGCGACAGGTGAATCGGCGTCAGGTTCAGGGTCTCGAAAACAAATAGGAGCAGATAGCTGTCGGCGATGTCCGTCGTTTCACCGCGAAGAAACGCGGCGCGCCAGAAGAGATACCAGTCCATTGCCGCGCGGCTGAGCTGTGTATATTGCGGCAAGTGGGAATAAAAGGGTTGCGGCTCGGCGGAAGCGGGCGGTGCGACCTGCGCGTAATGCTCGGCATCATGCAGGAAGCGATCGCACAGGGTATGCAGGGAAGGAAAGGTCTGCACGGTCACCTCGCAAAAAAAGGGAGAGATCGACGTATAATGCGCCACGTCCTTTGCCGCGCGCGCGGGAGGCACGGCGGCGGACGGAATCCGCTCGGGGACGGCGGCAGTGCCCGCCTCGGGTGAGGATATGCCGCCTTTCCCGTTCTGTACCATCTCCGCGCTCGGAGCGTCGGATACGATCTCAACCGGAT
>CABUHM010000153.1:0-4184 GCA_902491355.1 uncultured Eubacteriales bacterium | reverse complement strand
AGCTGTTTTTTCATATGGCGCCTCTATCATTGCAAATATGCGGAAATGCTGATGATGGAAAAGTGCGGAAGAGGGGACGCGCGAGGATGCGCGTCCCCTCATACTTTTTCTTTTTTGTGTTCCGATACCCTTACGGCTTGGCAACGGGGATGCCGGGGGCGGCGTCGTCCGTGCTGAGGTCGAGTGCCTCATAGGGGCTGACGGGAACGTCAAAGACGTACATGCCGAAGTGGAAGCCCACGCCGTCGATAAAGCCGGTGGAGCCGACCAGACCGAGCGCATCACCTGCCGAGACGACGGAGCCTTCGGTCACGGAGAGGGAGCTCATATGGCAGTAGATGGTCTTAAGACCGAAGCCGTGGTCGATGACCACCGTGTGACCGGTGAGTGATGTGGTGCCGGCGAAGAGCACCTCGCCGCCGCATGCGGCATAGACCGTCGTGCCTTCGTTGACTACATAGTTGACGCCCTCATGACGGTAGGTCGTGCCCGTGGCGGTGATAGAGATGTTCAAGCCGAAGCCGGTCTTGATCATGGTATTGCCCACGGGGCTGATGAAGGTGGTGCCGTCCTTCCAGTAGCGCGTGCCGAGCTGATTTGCAAAGATCGGACGCATGGTCTCGGCAAAGGCGTCGAGCGTGGTCTGGGTGCGGGTCGCCACGATGATGTTGGAGCTGATGCCGCTTGCCTGTGTGCGGAAGGTCTTGTTGTTGACGTTCAGGGTCAGGTCGGTCTGTACATCGTCATATACCAAGGTGAAGGTGTAGCTGGGATGGTACTCCAGATTGTAGGAGATGGGAACGAGCGCATATACGCAGTCGTCTTCGGCGAAAAAGACGGGCGTGAAGCCGATGTCGGGACTGGAGGTAAAGGTGATCTTGGAGGGATCCTCCACGTTCTTGCCCGAAATGACCACAAAATCGCCCACATCGACGGTGGGTTCTCCGAGGTAGAAGGAGGACGGCGCGCGCACCTCGACCGTAAAATTGTAAAATGCCTCGCCGTAACTGCCGTAGATCTCGTTCTGATACCACTGCGCGGTCACGGAGACCGAAAGGGTGGCGTTATCGGTGCCGAGATTCAGGGCTTCGGAGGTCAGGTTGGCGTACAGATCGTTGAAAATAATGTCGGTGCCGTTGTATACCTGCACCAGGAAGTAGTCCGGCTCACGCGTGAAGCGGAGCTGGGGCATGCCGGACACCGAGAAGGTCTTTTTCTCGTCGGAAACAGGCGCTACGGCGTTGGCATATTCGTTTTCGGTCAGCTTGTACTTCCACACCATATTCTGCGGCAGGATCACACTGCCCTCACTGCCCAGGGTCATCACGGGGGCTTGCGCCTCCTTATAGAGCGAAAGGGCATACAGGGAGGTGACAAAGACGCCGGCATCCTCCTTCTTCACGTGGTATGCCTTGCCGTTCTGATCGGTGTAATAGGCGGCAGAGGCATCGGTGGAGAAGTAATAGGAATACTTGCTTTCCAAATTGTAGGAATAGTAGATCACCTCGAAGGGCGTGCTTTCCCGCACGGCGGCAGGGAGCGCGGAGACCGGCTCACTGTTGCGGTTCAGGGAAATGAAGAACGAGATGGTGTTCCCGCGGATCTCGCCGTACTCCGATTCGGCGTCCCTGCCCTTTTCAAAGGTATAGGACGTACCGTCTGGATCGGTGAGGGTGATTTTGGAGACCGCGCGCTCCGTCACCGGATTTTTGATGGCATGACTGTGCACCGCAATTGCAATGTAGGTGGGAATAAAGAGCAGTGCAAGGACAGCCACGGTGATAAGGACGGTCTTGATCTTCGGCATTTGGAGCTTCATGGAATTTCCGTCATTCCTTCCGTTTCGGCGCAGACGGCGCCGGAAATTTTTGTATCTGTCGTGAGTAGAATCGGGTCGTTTTTCGGGATTGCCGCAACGCAAAGCGAGGCAAAGCGGAGCAACGCAAAGCGAAGCAAGACAGCGCAGGGGACAATCCTACAGTTTGATTATACATGATTTTTCCCCTTCGGTCAAGGGGTTTGGCGAAAAACGGCGTCAATGCGACATAAAATACGTGCCCACGTGCTTTCCCTCGAAGAGATCGTAGAGGATATCGGGGTCGGCGCCGTTGAGCAGGAACATGGGGATGCCGTTTGCGGTGCAGACCTCCGCCGCGCGCAGTTTCGTGATTACGCCGCCCGTTCCGCGGTCGCTTCCCGCGCCGCCCGCGCAGGCGTAGACCGAGTCGTCGATGACGGGCACGGTGGGGATGAGGGTGGCTGTGGGATCGGTGTGCGGATCGGCGGAGTAGAAGCCGTCGATATCGGACAGATTGATGAGCACGTCGGCGCACGCCAGAACGGCGACATGTGCGGACAGGGTGTCGTTATCGCCGAATTCGATCTCGTCGTATGCCACGGTATCGTTTTCGTTGACGATGGGAATGCACCCCATTTGCAAAAGGCGGCGGAAGGTGTTCTCCGCATTGGTGCGGGAGATCTCCTTCTCAATGGAGTTGCGCGTGATGAGGATCTGCGCCACGGTGTGCCCGTAGCGGGAGAAGAAGCGGTCGTATGTACGCATCAGCTCGGTCTGTCCCACTGCCGCCATCGCCTGCTTTTCCTCGATGGAGGCCGGACGGTGATCCACACCCAATTTGGAACGTCCGGCGCTCACGGCGCCCGAGGTGACTAAGATAATCTCCTTGCCCGCGTTCTTGAAATCCGACAGTGCCTGGGTCAGGCGTTCCATGTGGCGCAGATTCAGCTTTCCCGTTTCATGCGTCAGGGTGGAGGAGCCTACCTTGACCACCACGCGGTGCGCGTCCTTTACAATATTCATGCTTGCCTCCGGTTTTTTGAAAAAATTTATAAAAAACGGTTTCTTTTCTCGGAAAAATACGATATAATAAAAAGCAACGGTTTTTCGGAGCGGCAAATACCATGCCGTTTCTTCATTATACCCGTGTCGGGCGCGAAATGCAAGGGATTTTGTAAAAAATCCCTGCATACGGCTGCATTCGGCGCATTTAAGACCCGAAAGAACGCAAAATCACACGGAGTACAGGAGCACAGGAGTAAAAAACGGAAATGGAACGACTTCCCGAATTGTTGGCGCCCTGCGGCAGTCCCGAGGCACTGCATGCCGCCCTGCGCGGCGGCGCGGACGCGGTATATCTGGGCGGCACCCTGCTCAACGCCCGCATGAAGGCGCGGAACTTTGACGATGCCGCCATGCGCGATGCGATCACAGCCTGTCATCGTGCGGGCGTGCGCCTGTACGTGACCATGAATACACTGGTGTACGATCGGGAGATGGACACCGCCCTGCGCTATGCGACGCGTCTGTATGAAGAGGGCGCGGACGCACTGATCGTGGCGGATCTCGGCTTTGCCCGTCTCCTGCGGGAGTATCTGCCCGACATGCCCCTCCACGCCAGCACCCAGGCGGGCGTACATAACACCGAAGCTGTCCGATATCTGGCGCAGGCGGGCTTCTGCCGTGCGGTCTGCGCACGTGAGCTGTGCGGAGACGATATTGCGCAGATGGTTCGCACGTCACCCATCGGCATCGAGATGTTCGTCCACGGCGCCATGTGCGTGTGCCATTCGGGACAGTGCCTGTTCAGCTCCATGGTGGGCGGACGGAGCGGCAACCGCGGCGAGTGCGCACAGCCGTGCCGCATGATGTATAACCGCGGCGAGTATCCGCTGTCCCTCAAGGACATGTGCCTTGCGGGGCATATCCGCGAGATTTGCGCATCGGGCGTGGAATCTCTGAAGATCGAGGGCAGAATGAAAAGTCCGGACTACGTGTATGCCGTAGTGAGCGCCTATCGCCGTCTTTTGGACGGGGGACGGGATGCGACGGACGGGGAGATCCGTGCCATGGCATCGGTCTTTTCCCGCGGCGGCTTTTCGGACGGCTACTATATCGGAAAAATTTCCCCCGCCATGCTGGGTGTGCGGAGCGATGCCGACATTGCGGCGACCCGCCGCACGGGAAACGCTGCGATGAAGGCGGTCAGGCGGGATCTGCCGCCCGTCACCGTCGAGCGCGTACCGCCCGCTCTCCCGAACAAGGCGGAATGGACGGCGCATTTTCGTTCTGCCGCCGACTCCGCGAAAAATGCACCTGCCGCACCCACCCGCTCCGCGCGATTCGAGCGTGCGTCACAGATCGCGGGAGCGGATTATTTCGACGT
>CABUHM010000152.1:0-4187 GCA_902491355.1 uncultured Eubacteriales bacterium | reverse complement strand
TGTAATCGTCCTCGGTGACAAAATGCCCGCCCAGGTTCCGCGCGTTCAGATGTCCGAAGTCCACCACGGGATAGAGGCGTTCGTCCATGGTGCAAAGGTCGATGACCTCCTCCAGCGTTCCGAGCTGATTGCACTTCCCCATGGTCTCGATGCCGATGCGGATGCCGTCCGCCGAAATTTCGGACAGGATCACGGACAGATTTTCCCGATTCCGCCGCAGTGCCTCCGCACGATCCAGCTTCATGACACTGCCCGTATGGATCACGATGCGATCCGCACCCAGTGCATGCGCGGCGTCCACGCTCTGACGGACGTAATTGAGGGTCTTTTGCACCGATTCCGGCGCGGTGTTGGTCAGGGAAATGAAGTACGGCGTATGCAGTGAGACGCGAATGCCGTACTGCGCCGCCTCCGCACCGATTTTGCGGTAGGTCTCCGCACTGCCGTTGACCCCCTTGCCGCACGAATATTCATAGGCGCCCAGACCCATTGCGGCAAGCCAGCGCATGATCTGCCATGTGCTCTTATTTCCTTCGTCATAGAACCGTTGGGGATTGCCCGCAGGTCCGAATAATGCGCGTTCCATTCGCTTGATCTACCTCGTTTTCACTCCTGCACGGAGGAGCATCTGACAATGTTGGGACGGTACGCCTCGCCGTGCCGACGTGCATAGCGGCGCAACACCGGAATCTCGAAAAACCGCTTCATGCGGAAAAACAGGGATCGCTTATCACGGATCGGCTTGACCAAAAAGCAACGCAGACCCAGACGCTTCCCCGCGTAAATATCGGTGAAGATCTGATCGCCGAGCAGTGCCGTCGTCTCGGGGTCGGTTTTCATATATTCCATGGCGCGCCGAAGCTCCCGTCCGCCCGGCTTTCCGCTTTTCCACGCGTAAAAGCAGTCGGTTCCGGCGCAAAAGCGCTCCACCCGTTCCCGATCGTTATTCGACACAAAAGCGACGGCGATCCCGCGCGACGCTAGCCCCTCCATCCAGTTACGCACGGCGGGGGTCGGCTCTGGGTCGTCATAGGTGACAAGGGTGTTATCGATATCGCAGATCAAGCCGCGGATACCGAGCTGTGCCAGGTGCTCGGGTGTGATCTCGCGGTAGGTGTCATGGTATTCATCGGGAATGAAACGATCCGGCATGCTGTCCTCCAACAGAATTTATCACACCATTTTACCATAGCTTTCCTCCGTTTGCAAGAGGTTTTGCATGATCGGATCATGAACATTTTCAAAACGGCGCCGCGGCGGCACCGCAACGGCATAGCACGGGTCGTATCAAAAAAGCGCGGCGGCAGGGTGTAAGACATCCTGCCGCCGTAAAGCTTGCTTATTTGCCGATAAGATCCATAATGGTCTGTTTGCCGTACACGCTCTCCCAGTCCTTCTCGAAATCGTCAATTGCGTACAGGGTGAGGGGATGGTAGACGAGCTGTTCGAACAGTGCGGGTTGCATGGTGACGGCATGAGTGCCGACCAGCGCGATCTTATGCACCTGCTCCACCGTCTTGAAGGAAGCGGCAAGCACCTTGCAGTTCGTGACGTTGTGCTCGCGGAACATTTCCACGATCTCGCCCACCACGTGGACACCGTCGGATACGATGTTGTCCAGACGGTTGACATAAGGAGCGACGAAGGATGCGCCCGCCTTTGCTGCGATCATAGCCTGCTGTTGGGTGAAGATAGCGGTCTCGGTGACCTTGATGCCCTCCTGGGAAAGAATGCGGGTCGCCTTCAGTCCTTCGGGAGAAACCGGAACCTTGAGATAGAAGTCGCCGCCGACCAGCTCCTGGAGCGCACGGCCTTCCTTTACGATCTCGCCGCACTCGGTCGCGGTGGTCTGGATGTGGAGCATGCGCTCCTTGCCGATGATGGAACGGATGGTGGTGATCAGCTCCACAAAGTCGGATTTTTCACGACTGATGATCGTGGGGTTCGTGGTGACGCCGTCCACGGGAAAGTAATCCACGCACCGCCTGATCTCGTCGATATGTGCACTGTCAATGATGTAAAGCATATTGATAATCCTTTCTTATATGAAATCTGTTAGCATTTCGCATTACGCCGATCTTTCGGGCAATGCATTATTCTTTGATCAACGCCGAGAGAAGCCGATAGCATCCGGCAAAGCCGGACAGGCTCATCCACTCCCGCGGCGTGTGGATCTCGTTGATTTCGGGACCGATGGAAATGCAGTCGGTGTCCCGTCCGAGCGCGGTGCACAGGATGCCGCACTCCAGCCCCGCGTGAACCCGCTCAATTGTGCCCTCCGTACCCAACAGCGCGGCATGACAACGGAGAAACGCGATTTGCAGGGGGCTGTTTTTCGTCATTTCCCAACCAGGATAGCGCCCTGTGATATCGGTCTGCACGCCAAGCTCGTTTCCGATGAGGGTGATGCGGGAAAGCATTTCGTCCATGCGAAGCGCGGACGAGGCGCGTGCCAGCCCGCAGATCACGGCACTTCCGGGATTGATATGTACCGTTGCCGGATTACAGGAGCTGTCAGGTGCGCCCGAGCCGTCCGCAAAGCGTGACACCACCCCGCTCGGCAAAAGCCGCAGTGCCGCAATGAGGCGCGAGGAGGAGCGGAACGAAAGGGTGTCCGACGGGCGAAGTGCCGTTTTCGTCTTTGCGATGCGCAACACCGCGTCCCTGTCCTCACGGCAGAACAGTCGCTTCCGTTCGTCAAATGCACGGATCAAGATATCCTTCGCCTGTTGCTCATCGTATACGCAGATGCGCACCGTGCAGGAATGCGGAATGGCGTTATGCTTGCCGTCTGCACAGAAGTCCGCGATGCAGAACGGGCAGGTCTGATACAGTTGACCGAGCAATTCCGCCATGCAACAGACGGCGTTTTCACGGCATCGGTCGATATCCGTGCCCGAATGACCGCCCGCAAGCCCCCGAAGCGATACATCGAGGAAGGTACCCGCCGCGCGCCGACGATCGGTCGGAAGCGTGAGGCGGAATTCCGCGCCGCCCGCACAGGAAACCCACGCACAGCCGGCCTTTTCGCAGTCTAGGTTTATGACGCGCCGTGCGCGGATACGGGAATAGTCGAATGCCGCAGCACCCGTCATGCCGCATTCTTCGTTTGCGGTGAACAGGCATTCCAGGGGCGGCATCGATCCGTCCTGCTCCTCGTCAAGGAGCGCCAGTATCATGGCGACGCCCGCACCGTCGTCCGCGCCGAGTGTGGTGCCGTCGGCTGACAGCACATCACCCTCGACCCGCAAATGCGGCGCTTCGACCGTCATGTCAATATGCTTTCCTGCCGCCGCTTCGCATACCATATCGGTGTGCGCCTGCAAAAGCACGGGAGGCTTCGCTTCGTTTCCGACGCGCGTGATGAGCACGTTATTCTCGGCATCCCGATAATACGGCAGACCGCGCCGTGCGGCAAAATCACAAAGATAGTCCGCGATCGCGCCTTCCCCGCAGGACGGACGCGGGATCGCCGAGATCTCACAGAACCGCTCGAGCAGATACATCGGCGAAAAATCGGGGCACAGCTCACGGGTTGAGAGCCGTTGTTTGTCGGTCACGGATGATCACCGCCTTTCCGATTCGTCTGTGGCAAAAACCGTCATTCCGATTTCGGATCAGGCGTTTTCCTGACGTGCGAGGAACTTTTTGAGCGCGGCGCGCATTTCCTCAGCCTTTTCCTCGGGTGCGGTGGGATTGCAGTGCGCCCAGACGCCCGTTTCGGAGGATGCCTGAAATTGCTGCTTATCCATGCCGCGCATGGGGGGATAATATTCAATGTGGAAGTGCGAATAATCGTCGCTGTGCGGGAATTCCTCGTCGGAATTGACCACGCCGTTGTGCATGCACATCATATACGGGAAGGGACGGTCGAACAGACTGTCGTACATGCCCGTGATGCTCTTGATCATATCGGCAAGCGAATCGCGCTCCGCATCGGTAAAGCAGGAAAGATCGCGCTTATGCGCCTTGGAGACGATATACGTGCCGTAAGCATAGTCGGCAAAGAACGGAATGAAGCAGATAAAATGCTCATTTTCGTAAATGACGCGCTGTGCGAACTTGGATTCCTCCTCGTTCATGCGGCAAAACATGCAATGCCCTGTTTTTTCAAAGAAGCGTTGACCCGATTGGCACTCCAGCTCCATTTTCTTGGGCATGACGCTGTACGCATAGATCTGACCGTG
>CABUHM010000151.1:0-4198 GCA_902491355.1 uncultured Eubacteriales bacterium | reverse complement strand
GCGTGAATTCTCCTGCCTCCGCAGGGCGCGCACCCGCCGCAAACAGCCCGCGCAAAACGGTCTGTGTCAGCAAAATGCCGCCGTGACAGGTGATCTCCACCACATGTTCCCCCGTGTAGGAGCGGGGTGCAAAAAATACCGCCGCCATGCCGTCGTCCACGGTCTGTCCGTCAACGCGGATATCCCCGCGCGTCAGACGTGCATGCGGCTGTTCGCACAGCGCCTTCCCGTTACGCGGGAAAAAGACCCGTGCGCAGATGTCAAAGGCATCCGCGCCGGATACGCGGATCAGCGCCACGCCCCCTTTTCCGAAGGGCGTGGAAATTGCGGCTATGGTGGTTCCTGTCATTTGTATGCTCCGAGACGGTCCACGACGGACCGTTTCTTTTCTTCTTCCATAATTTACAACTATTATACATCATTTTCGCCGTTTTTGCAAGCACTGCCGTTATTTTTGGTTGCACAGCCTCCGTTTCCGTTCCGCTCCGTGCCGTCCTGCGCCCTTTGCCGTGCGGCGCTTTCCCACAGCTTCTGCAAAATCAGGGCAAAAACGGGAAACAGGAGCATACCGCCCACCCCGCACAAACGGAAGCCCGCATACATGGCAATGAGGGTGACGAGCGGCTTTTGCCCGATGGACGCGCCCACAATATGTGGCTCGGCGATCTGCCGCACCACCCAGCATGCCCCGAACAGGATGAGCAGTCCGAAGCCGCGATAATAGTTCCCGCACAAAAGGAGGACCGCCGCCCACGGGAAAAGCACCGTGCCGACACCGAGCACGGGCAGAAGATCGACAAATGCCGTGAACAGAGCAAGGGTGAAGGCATAGGGGATGCCGAGGATATGAAAACCGATGCACAGCTCGGCAAAGGTGATCACCATGAGAATGAGATATGCGCGTGCATAGCGCGCCATGCCGCGTCCCAGCTTCCCGCGCATTCGATCAAGCACACCTACAGCGCGGGCAGGAAGATTTTGCCGTATCAGGCGATTGATCTTCGGATAGTCCGCCTCCACATAGTACGCCGCCATCACCAGAACCGCCGCCGTGATGAAAAAGCCCGGCATGCCCGCAATCACATTGGCGACCCCCTGCGGGATGCGGGACGCGGCATAAGACAGCGTACTGTGCAGGGTGTTCTGCACAAGCTGTGTGATCTGATGCTCCCGTTCGGCATCCCCGCCGTTGCCGCCGAGAAAAGGAAAGCGCTCCCCGAGCCTGCCCGCAAGGTCGGTCAGGCGGGCAAGGACGGTATCCGCACCGTCGGCGACCGTTTTCAGAATCCTTCCCGATTCCGACCACACCCGCTCCAACGCATGGTAGATCGCAACGCCCGCAAGCAGAAGGGTGACGCTGAGAAACACGACGCCCACAACGCGGCGGCGCCGCTCACTGTCCCCCGCACAGCGGCGCACCAACGGCTCTAAAGCAAACGCCAACAGCCACGCAAGCACAAACGGAAGCAGGATTCCCGTCAGCAAGTGCCATCCGAGCCATACCGCGCCGCAAATCAGGGCAGCATAAAAAACCAAGACCGCCAACCGTTTCCATCCGCGATCCGGCAGATCCCACATCGTCTCATCCCTCCCACGCGCGCAAAATGCCGTTGATTCATTATAGGCACGGCACGGGAGACTCATGCACGCACGACAAAATTCCGTTCCGTTGTTGCTTTTCCCGCATATTTCGCACACACCTCCAAAAGCCGCAGAACGCGAATGTGCAAAAGGCAAAAACAGCGAAAGCCGCATAAAGCGCAAAAAAACGTCCCGCATCCTCCGAATGACGCAGAGGACGCGGAACGGCTTTTTTCAATTTTTAACGAAGAAGCAAAAGCGGCAAAGGCTTATTTCTTCTTTTTCAGAGAGAACTTATTCTCCTTGCCTTGGCGCAGGCGCTGAATATTCCCGCGATGCAACCAGATCACAAACGCCGCGACGGCAATGGACACAAGCACATGGAAGCCCGCACCGGACACCTTATACTCCACCAGCGGGTACATCATCATGCAGAGGATAGATCCCATGGAGATATAGCGCGTAAAAAGCACAATGAGAATGAAAATGGGAAACAGGATGGCAAAGACCAGAGGATTGACGCACAGGATCATCATAGCCGCGGCGACCACGCCCTTTCCGCCCTTAAAATTATAATAGACAGGAAAAACGTGACCCACGATGCAGGCAAGCCCCGCGACATATGCGCCTGTGAAGCCCGAAAGGAAGTGTCCCACCACCAGAATCGAGACTGCGGTCTTGAGCGCATCGCCGAGCAGGGTCGCCAGTGCCGCGCCCTTGCCGTAGGTGCGAAGCATGTTGGTCATGCCTGCGTTGCCCGAGCCGAACTGACGGATGTCCTGATGATACTTATACTTGGAGATGAGGATCCCGAAATTCAGGCTCCCGAGAAGATAGCTGATGATCGCGGTGAGCACAAGCCCTGCGATACAGAGCAGGATCGAAGAGATGTGTCCCGCTTCCCCCATATTGCACAGACCGACCACCCATGCGGTTTGAATCATGTTCACGTACATATCTCCCTTCGGAAATCAATCGTCATTGTCTCCCCTGCCGCGTATGGTCATGCGGATGGGAGTGCCGGAAAAGCCAAATACCTCGCGCAGTCGGTTTTCCAGATAACGGCGATAGGAAAAATGGAACAGCTCGGGATCACTGCAAAAGATGACGAAGGACGGCGGCTTGACACCGGTCTGGGTCATGTAGTAGATCTTGAGACGGCGTCCCTTGTCGGACGGCGGCTGAACCCGTGTGGTCGCATCGTTGAGAATGTCGTTGAGCATGCCCGTGGAGATACGGGTGCACGCCTGATTGTATACCTCATTGATCAGCGGGAACAGCTTATCCACCCGCTGTCCGGTCTGTGCGGAAATGAACATGATGGGTGCATACGGCATAAAGGCAAGTGCCGTCCGCACATCGTCCGTAAACTGCTTCACCGTGGAATTGTCCTTTTCCACAAGATCCCACTTGTTGATGCAGATGATGGACGCCTTCCCCGCCTCATGCGCCAGACCCGCGACCTTTTCGTCCTGCTCGGTGACGCCCTGCGTGGCGTCGATCATGATGAGACAGACGTCCGCTCTTTCCACGGCGGTCTTGGCACGCAGAACGCTGAAGCGCTCCACACTGTCCTCCACCTTGGAGCGGCGGCGGATCCCAGCCGTATCCACAAAGGTGTATTTTCCGAAATCGTTTTCCACGTCGGAGTCGATGGCGTCACGCGTGGTGCCCGCCATATCCGAAACGATCATGCGGTTCTCGCCCAGAATCTGATTCACCAGCGAGCTTTTTCCCGCATTGGGCTTTCCGATCACCGCCACGCGGATATGATCGTCGTCCGCTTCGGGTTCGTCGTCCTCGGGGAGGAGCGAAAAGACCAGATCGAGAATATCGCCCGAGCCGGTTCCGTGCAGAGAGGAGACCGGAATGGGGTCGTACTGACTGCCAAGCTCGTAAAATTCATAAAATTCATACGGAAGCGTACCCACGCGATCCACCTTATTCACGGCGACCACCACGGGCTTGCGGCTCCGTTGCAGGCGCTTGAAAATGTCGCGGTCATCCGCTGTCAGTCCCGCGTTGACGTCGGTCATGAAAATAATGACGTCCGCCGTCTCCACGGCAAGCTCCGCCTGCATGCGGATATGCTTCAGAATTGCGGTGTTGTTCTGCGGCTCGATACCGCCCGTATCCACCAGAACGGCGGTTCTGCCGTTCCATTCGATATCATGATAAATCCGATCCCGCGTGACGCCGGGCGTATCCTCGACAATGGACACCCGACTGCCCGCGATCTTATTGAAAAATGTACTCTTTCCCACATTCGGCCGTCCGATCACGGCGACAATAGGTTTACTCACGGTTACACCTCCCTCTTTTTTCGGGCTTCAGGACAACAGCGCTTCAATGAGCTGATACCCGCCCGATTCAACAAATTCGATTTTGACACCCAGCGCCTTTTCAAGCTGTGCGGGTGTCATGTCATCCAAAAACACCTCACCGTCGGCACGGAGCATGCAGGCGGGAAGGAAGAGCTTCTGTTCCAGACGCTTTTCACGGAGCTGTTCCGCCACGTCCTTGCCCGTCAAAAGACCTGCCACCGTGATCTGCGGTCCGAAGAAGCGGTTTTCGATGCAGTAGACATTGCAATGCAGATTGGGCGCCTTTTCCTCCA
>CABUHM010000150.1:0-4252 GCA_902491355.1 uncultured Eubacteriales bacterium | reverse complement strand
GACGCGGGCTGCGTTTGTGCTCCGAGCTTTTGCCTTGCTTTACTATGAAAACAGGCGACTGCGGCTCTCCCCCAAGTCATAACAGAATCATAAAACGGTCCGCCGCAAGCGTTCATTTTACGCTTGCGGCGGACCGTTTTTGCAGATATGCGTACCGCGACGCATGATTTACTTTTTCAGATCCTTTGCCAATGCGATCAGATGATCCAACTGACTGTCATTCAACTTTTTCGCCGCCAGATACAGCTCGGTCGCCTTTGACGGATTTTCCGATTCCACATCAAAGAAATCCCGCGGCGAAATTTCAAGAAATTCGCAGATGTAGAAGATGCCGGAGAGAGACGGCATGGATTTTCCGCTTTCAATGTTGTTGATGTGGCCGGGATTCTGTCCCATGGATAGGCTCATATCGCGTGCGGATACGCCTTTCTTTTGCCGAAGCCTTGCCAAACGCAGAGAAAATTCCTTTTCTGTCATCGTGTCACCGCCTTTACTGATATTGTAACCGATGCACAGAGCAAAAATGTGTGCTGACAGATGTTAATTGCATTGACGTATTTGCTTGCGGACGTTATAATGGCATTGGGGGTGATATTTATGAAATATGATAAATCAAAAACTTGTTGCTTTACCGGACATAGAGAAGTGAATCCTGACCATTTAAGTATTATCAAAACAAAGCTGAAAACAATGATTATTGACTTGATTGAAAGAGGATATGTACTGTTTTGTACCGGAGGTGCGTTGGGTTTTGATACGCTTGTTGCTCGGAGTATTCTTAACCTAAAAAAGGACTATCCGTTTATTAAACTTGCTTTGGTGTTGCCGTGTGTCAATCAGGCAACGCAGTGGAATGAGATTGATCAAATGGAGTACAAAAATATAAAAGAAAAAGCAGATGAGGAGGTATATACTTCTACGTATTACTATCGTGGGTGTATGCATAAGAGAAACCGCTATCTCGTTGACAACAGTAGTGCATGTATTTGCTACATGTTAAAAGATAAGGGTGGAACCGCTTATACTGTACAATATGCTAAGAAACGATCATTTTTAATTTACAATGTGATGAAGGGCGGTAGCTTGTGAATTAACACAAGTCGGGGATACAGTCCTGTGCGGACTGCACCCCCGACTTGCACCGTAGGATCAAGCCGAACCGATGTCAGTGCTGATTCTGCTGATTCCGGTTCTGCTGATTCTGCTGGTTCTGCTGATTCTGCTGATTCTGCTGGTTCTGGTTCTGCTGATTCTGATTCTGCTGGTTCTGCTGATTTTTCTGATTATTGTAACTCATTGTGTTTCATCCTTTCTTTGGGATGAAACTATTATTTCCCGCAAATTGCGTTTTATCCTGCAAATCGAATTGCAAAAAATGACAAAAAACGATTTTTGCTCATGCATTCGCGGGGCGGGACGATCCGACGGTATTTACGCCTGCTCGGACACGGCTTCGTCCTTCCGATTCAGCCATTTGGTCTTGATGATGCGGGCGATGTACACGCACGGCGTGTCCAGAAGAGACGTAAAGATATAAATGACGTAGGTGGACAGGAACAGGGAAAGCACCGTAAACGCCGGATACATCCCAAAAAAGGCGACAACCGTAAACACAAGGGTGTTGACGATCTGCGAAACGAGGGTGGAGCCGTTGTTTCTCAGCCACAAAAAGCGCTTGGAGTCTCCGAAGCGGCGGGTCGTAACAGACCACCACTTGTGGTACAGCCACACGTCAAAGTATTGGGAGATGACATATGCCAAGAGGCTTGCCAGCATGGTGCGCGGCGTGTTGGTAAAGATGGTCTGCACCGAGGGCATCACCCAGTCTGCCTCAGAGGGCGTGTAGAGAAACCAGCCTTGGGTCAGAACGATACTGAATGCTGAGGTGAAAATGCCCAGGGAAACAGCAAGATTCGCCGCCTTTTTGCCCTCGTTTTCACTGAGAATGTCGGTGATCAGAAAGGTTGCCGCAAACAGCACGTTGCCCAAGGTCTGCTCCATACCGAAGGCATGCACCAATATCAGCACTTCAATGTTGGAAAACACCGTGGCGATCACGGTCATGGCGTACAGTCCGGATTTGCCGAACATGCGGTACGCCAACAGCACACTGCCGAATAAAAAAAGGACGGATAGGATCAGGATTACTTCATTTGGCATAGCCAACCTCCGATTGGGTAAAAAGCAATCGAAGGGAACCGTTGATCGGCACTCTCCGTCATTATGCATTTTTGCCCGTAGTTTTGTTTTAGGACAGGATGGTTACGAACTGTCCGATATTATTATACCTCGATTGACGGTACATGTCAACCGCCGCCCGCTCTTTTCCCGCTTTTTCGGGGAAAGTGACAAAGAATGGCGTTTGTTTTGCATCATACATGGAAGTGTAACGGTTTTGTCATTGACTTTTTGCCCGAATCGCAGTATAATATCGATATACTGCGGTGCGTGTCTCTGCACGTCTGCGGAAATTCACATAAAAGGAGTCTTTTGCCTATGCAAACAAACGGGGAACATTTTACACAAGACCCTTACCGTATCGGTTATATCATAGAAGAACACTCTGCATCGGATTGGCTGTGTGTCTGCTTCGCCTCCAACGCGCAGGCAGGCGCAAAAAAGGCAAAGCCGTATCCTTTTTTGAATTTGGTGTCCGGATTTCCGTGCCATGCCCTGCATATCAGGGACGTCGGAACGGCAGGCGGTTGCGGCTGTCTGTGTGAGCATCTGGATTTTGCCGTGGCGGACACGGTCTGCCGCCTCATCGAGGAGATCTGCGCCGAGCGCAAAATTCCCCGTGAGCATTTGATTTTAATGGGAACCTCGGACGGTGCCTCCGCCGCACTGTATTTCGGGCTTCGGCTCGGCGCGGGGCATGTGGTCGGTGTGAATCCCGTGGTGAAGCTCGGAAGCGCCTGCCGCCGCAATGATGCGCTGTGGGCGCAGGTCGCGGGAGCGCACTGCGCGCCCGATATGGCGCAGGGCATTCTGGATCAGCTCATTCCCGATCTGCTTCCGCATGCGCCGAATACCGTTCTCCATCTGCAATATGCCGCAGGACATCGTCCGGACGCTCTGTTTTCCGCGCGGGACAGCGCCGTATGCAAAATTGACGGCGGCGAGGTGTCTCATCGGAATCAGACCCTGTCGGCGGGCGATTACGTGTCGCTGACCCTGTTTGGCATTCTGTGCCTTCCCGTAACGGTGCAGGGATGGGACGATAACCGCATTCTGACCGAGGTGGACGGCGTGCCGCAGGGCGACCTTTGCCTCGATCTTCTGGACGAGGACGGCGCGCGCGCCGGCTTCTTCAAGCTCCATTCGGGTAAAAACGAAATGTACGTGGATCGCTTTGGCTCATATACGCCCATCCTGCGCTATCCCGTGCGCGGCGTGGAGATCGAACTGCGGGAGCGCTTCATGGGCGGAAAACAGTTTGTGTGCTCCGCGCTCTCGTTTGAATCGGCGGGAGAGGATGTCCGTTTCATCATGCAGATCACCAACGCGGATCGCTTCACCTTCTCGTGGCGGCTTTCTTTGGGCGACCGCCTGCTGGAATCCCGCGAGGATCAGCCCACGTGCTCCTTCTCCTATCATACCGCGCAGAACGGAACCTATACGGCGGACGTGCTTGTGCGCGAAAAAAAGACGGGCAGATGCGCGTCCTTGCGTCGCAAGACTGCCATGACCGCGCACCCGCCCATTCGGAAATGCACCGATCCCGAGCGGATGGAGGATCTGTTCTCCATGGTGAACGGCATGCAGATCTCGTATCGCTACGGCACGCTGACCGCCTCCCTTGCCGCCGATATGGCGGACGACGATGTGCTGTACGCCTTCGCTCTTGTGCGCGATAAGACGGTGACCGAGCGGCGCGGCTACGATCCCGATCCCAAGGCGTCCTTCCCCGAGGTCGAATCAGGCGTGTATCGCATCCGCTACTTTATTTGTCAGAATTTCGAGTGCGTTTGCGGCGTGACCGATCCCATCGTCATTGAGGACGGCGTGGCGATCGAGCCTGCACCCATTCGCCTCCGCCGCGCCTGAACCGCGCGGTATCGCCATAAATAACGTTTCCCCATAGCACAGCTCCGGAGAATTGATTTTCTCGGGTACTACGCTATGGGGATTCTTTTTGTTGCGGAAAACGGCGGTTCGTTTGTGTCGGGAGATTTGGGCGTGTGTCTTTTCGGAGTTTGTACAGACTTCGCGCCCCGCGTCGGGGCGCGCGCGGCTTGCCGCGCGCGTGAGG
>CABUHM010000149.1:0-4283 GCA_902491355.1 uncultured Eubacteriales bacterium | reverse complement strand
CTCCATCAAGGATGAGACCATGGTCATCGAGACCTCCCGTGAGCACACGAAGATCCGCATTCTGCGTTCTGCGGTCCGTTCCGTGGATGTGAAGGCAAACGGGGAAGAGCCTGAGAAAAAATAATATTCTTGTATTGAAAGAGATCACCGCCGCATACAGTGTAGTAACAAACTGTATTCGGGCGGTGATTTTTTATTATGAATATTCGACCTGCTTTGCACATCGGACTGGCGGTGCTCCTGTCCATTGCCGCGGCGTTCGGCGCCATGCTATTGGGATGCGCCGCGGCGCTCCGATGCGAAGAACCGCTCGCGTTGGCGGCGGGGATCGGGATCGGCGCATATCTGATCGGCGCGTTTCTGTCGGGATTCATTTCGGCGCGCGGCGGTTATTTTCATCCGCTGACAGCCGCTCTGTTCGGCGGCGCGGCGTATGCCGCCGTTGTCCTCATAACCTCCCTGTTCGTGCCGGGCGATACAGGAATTTCGCGTCACCTTTTGATGCTCGGCGGGGGACTTGCACTGTCGGCGGGAGGCGGCTCGCTCCTGCTCGTGCGCCGTCCGCGCAGCGGAAAATCCAATGCGCGCAAGAAGTTTCTGCGTGCCCGCAAATAAAGGCGCGCGATGCGGTCGCCACTGCGTTTTTTGTAAGGTTGTATCTCATTTGTTAAAAATATATAATACTTATTGACAAACGGAACGAGAAATGATATAATCGGTCAGTAAAATGCCTCAGAGGGCAAAAAAGAAAGGGGAGAATACCGCCTAGTCGGTATTCGATGAAAGCAATGAAAAGATTAGTTGCATTGGCTCTCACCATTGTGATGTCACTTGCCGCGTTCACCGCGTTCGGCGTGCTGGCATTTGCTGATGATGAAGCCGACGTCAACCTGCTGGGCGCCGCAAAGTACGGCACACCGAAGGTGGACGGCAAACGGGACGACCTTTACGATAACACTGTAAACGTGTCCATCGGTATGAAAGATCCGGATCGCTACTGTCCTATGGACAATTCCGAGCGCGACAACTGGGTAAGTAAAAACCAGCTGAAGCCCGGCGACGTGACGGGTGCCGTGCTGTGGGATAATGAGTATCTGTACCTCTACGGTCGTGCATACGACAAGGACATCTGCAAGGATGATAATATCTCGTTCTTCCTTCTGTACGAGGATTACTGCTATGCCGTGGGTTGCTCCGCAGGCGGTGATGTTTCCCTTGACGACGGCTGTGATTACGACAGATACATGAGTGAGGGTATCGTTAATGTCAACAAGGAAGAGGGCTATTGGGAATGCGAAATGCGCATTGCACTGTACAGCCTGACCGCAGATGAGGATTATCTGCGCGGCTTCCACCTCTACTACGGCAACCACGACTCCGATACGCTTGATGCGGATCTGATGGAGATCTACACCTCCGGCGTGTTCTTCGATGATAAGATCTACTTCTCTGCTGAGAAGGCAGATCCCAATGCTTCCGTCGACAACAACGGCAAGACTCCTACCCCCATTAAGGACGACATGCTGAAGTACGGCAAGCCCAAAGTGGACGGCAAGCTGGATGCCATTTACGAAAACTCCTACTTCTTCGGCATCGACAGCGCCGAGGCTACCGTCTACATGCTGTGGGATGAAGAGTACATCTACTTCGCGGCAAAGGTATACGATCCCAATCCTTCCAAGTCCTCCTTCTGCACCTTCTTCCTCAATGACTCCGACCCCAAGGGTACCGGTAACTACATCATGGAGACCATCACCGTTGATGCAACGGGCGCAATCGTTTCCCAGAGCGGTCGTGACGACGGCGAGATCACCTTCGACCCGAACATGACCATGGTCGCTTCCGAGACCTACGACGGTTACTACGTGCTTGAGGTTGCCGTCAACTTCAAGTCTCTGGCGGCAGGCAGAACCTTCCGCTTCCACATGATCGCCGGCACCGACCTCGACAACGAGCCGGAAAGCTACGTGATCTGCGGCAACGGCGGCAACTTCCTGAACAACTCCTTCCGTACGATCCGTGAAGAAGCTATAGCGGTTGACAGCAATGAGACCTCGGCTGATGACGGCAACACCACCGAGCCGAAGGACAACAACGACACCACCACTGCGGATAACGGCAGTAACAACGACAGCAAGTCCGGTTGCGGCTCCGTGATCGCAGCAAACGGGCTGATCGCGCTGATCGCGCTTGCAGGCATCCCGTTTGTGACCCGCAAGAAAAAGCAGTAATTGCTGATTTCACAGGAACCGATGCATGTCGGCAATTGGGAGGCAGTCCCCGAAAAATGGGGACTGCCTCCCTTTTCCTGCTTTGTCGTTTCCTGCATTTTCGCAGGGGGAACTGTGCGGATTCCAATGCAGCGGTGTGACGGCTTCTCTTTGACATCTGTGAAAATGCACAAGGGTTTTCTTGAAAAATCGTGAAAAAGCACGGGGAAATACATTTGACGAATGATGAAATATATGATATAATGAAGTGTAAAAAGTATCATAGAGTTATTATGGTCAATATTGTTGTGAGAAAGGAGAGGCACTGATTTTTTCAGTGCCGAGACAAAGCATGAAAAACAGAAAGCATTGGCTTCCGGTTTTGCTTGTCATTTCAATGCTTGCATCTCTGCTTGTGATTCCGTCATGGGCGGCGGGCGGTCGGATTCGGTTCGCTCCCGTTGCGGTTGACGGATATAAGGATGCTGCATATTCAAAAACGACAGTTACGTTGTCGAACCCGACTCATCTCGGCGACAACAGTCCGTATGTCACCGACATTCAGAACGCTACCACGTATTTTTCGTGTGACAGAAGCTATCTGTATTTCTTCACTGAGGTTCTGGATTCCGATGTTCACCTTTCGGACGGCGTCACCATGTTCTTCTCTTGGAACGGACATAAGGAAGCCATCACGGTGAACTCCGAGGGAACCATATCGGGCGATGCCGATTCGGAGATCTATGTTCTGGACGGTGCAATCGCCGCCACCAGAATCTATGATGACCGCTACTGCATTGAGGTGGGACTTCCCGTGGTCGGCACGCTCAACGCGGCATACAGCTTCGGTTTCCATGTCGTGATCACCAATGCGAACGTGAACCTGACCTCCGAGCAGTATATCATGGGCGATTTCTCCAGTGATATCTACCGCCTTAACATCCGTACCTCGGATACGGGCGAGGCTCCCGTGTATCACGAATGGCCGGTCGCGGATAACGCGCTGACCGATCTTAAGCCCGGCACCACAGTAGCGGAGCTTCAGGCAGACCTGCCTACCGCCGTTACGGTGACTGATGCAAGCGGTAACGAACTGGCGCTGACCGATTTTGTGGGCACGGGCACTGTGGTGTCCGACGGCATCGAATCCGCAACGGTATACCTGAGCGGCGACCTGAACGCCAACGGCAACATAGATTCCAACGATGCCGGACTTCTGCGCTCTGCATATCTCGGCTCGACAGCCCTTTCCGATGTGGCGTCCGCCGTTGCGGATGTCAACCACAACGGGAAGCTCGATTCCAATGACTACATCATCATGCGTCAGTTTATTCTGGGGCTGATCGACGAAATGCCCAAGCCCGCAGAGGATAAGGACGATGAAGAGATCACACCGATCAACGTCAAGTATTACGGTGCCGTGGGCGATGGCGTGACCGACGACACTGCCGCCATCCAAGCCGCACTCAATGCGAGCAGTACGGTCTACTTCCCCAAGGGAACCTTCAAGATCACATCCGCGCTGAATGTGCCGAACGGCAGAACCGTTTACGGCAAGGGTAACGAGAGCGTGATCTGGACGGTGGGCGACCATGCGGTCTTTTTGGCAACGGGAACCTTCATCAACACTGCGACGCCTGCCGTGCATGCGTCCGATGTCAACATCAGCAAGCTGATGATTAAGTCGTATGTGGCGCGCAGACAGTACGCCGTGGAGGGCGACACCATCAATAATCTCACGGTTTCCGATCTGACGGTGCGGAATCTCGGCGGCGTTTGCGTGGGTACCGTGTATCCCGTGAACACATGGGACGGAACCGAAGATCCCGTGACCACCGCAGGCATCAATTCGGATGCTGCACTTTCCTCCAATATTACGGTCAGCAATTGTGATATCATTGCCGGCGGTATCGGCGAGAGCTTTGCAAACGGTGTGCTCATCAGCTTTACCAAGACCTTCTCCGTGACCGGCTGTACCGTGAAGTTTGCAAATCACGGCATCCAGTTCTGGGGCGGCGACTCCGATATCAACCGCGGCGGTATTTACGGAAACGCATGGCGTTGCAGAGACGG
>CABUHM010000148.1:0-4284 GCA_902491355.1 uncultured Eubacteriales bacterium | reverse complement strand
AAATGAAGCGGCACTGATCGGACAGCAGGATGTCGTTGCAGTAAACCGAATAACGATCGCTCCCAAATTCGGTCTGAATGAGAATGCGATACTTAGTCCCGTCCTTTGCAAAATCGGTCAGGCGATTGCCGTCCCGATCCGCCAGATAAGGCTGACCGCCGTTGCTCTCCACCGAGATCAGGCGTCCGCCCTCCGGACTTTCCGTCGTTGTGGAAGCGTTGTCATTGGTCGCGTTGAAAACCAGACGGGTATCGGAATAAGAGCCGTCAAAGGACAGCATAAAGGCAAAATTCATCAGCTTATCCGTGTAATCCATAGCCCACCAGCGCATGTCACAGGTTTGGATTCGCACGGCGCGGTCGGTATCGCCCACCACCTGCATCGTGCCCTGTACATAGGAAATGTTAAAATCGGTATGCGTGTCGGTAAAAGCGGTATCCGTTGCACAGGCGTTGAAGTCCTGTGAAAAGCGGAGCGCCTGCGTGCCGGTCGCGCTGTCGGTATTACTTGCGGCAAGCGACGTCGAGGCAGAACCGCCGACACCGATGATCACGCTCAAAAGCGCGCTCAGAACGCGTTGAAATATCCGAATCATGTGTCTTTACTCCGGTTCATTTAATGATTGAAATATCATGCTTTATAAGTCCATTATACAGGAAATTCACATAAAGTCAACCGTTATCCGCAAATAAACCGTGCATTTTTCCAAACCGGACGGCAATCGGCATGCAAAAACGCGGCCATGCATTTCGCATGACCGCGCTTGAATGAAAGACTGTCGTTTCCGATCAGATCTCGGGAATAACGATCTTGACTTCCTCGCCCTTCTTTGCGGATTCCACGATACCGGACAGAATTGCCTGGTTGTACAGAATCTGGCTTGCGGGCACGGGGGGCTTGAGACCGAGGGTGAAGGCATCCAGGAAGGAGCGGATCTTACGGTCAAACAGGTTGCCATCGTCATGCTCCGGAGGAATCACGGTCTGGGTTGCAACGCCGCCGATCTGCTGATACAGAGTCATAGCGCCGCCGATAGAGCCGTTCCAGCACTCGGTGGAGGGGATGCGCAGACCGCCCTTGGTACCGAGAATGATGGTATCGCCGCAGGTATCGATGTTCATAGCCCATGCAATACGGAAGTCCACAACGATGTCGCCCTCCAGACGGATGAATGCGGCGGCAAAATCGTCAACGGTGAACTTCTCTGCATATTCGGGGTGATCCGGATAGGTCTTGGGATCCTGGCCGAAATAAGCGGACTTGTAACCGGTTACGGTCAGAGGCTTCGGATAGCCGATGGCGTTAAGCACCATATCGAGAGAGTAGCAACCGATATCAGCCAGAGCGCCGATACCTGCGGTCTCGTCCTCGATGAAGGATGTGCCGAACGGAGTCGGAATACCGCGACGGCGTCCGCCGCCGGTCTGAATGTAGTAGATCTTACCGAGATCGCCGTTCTCAACGATCTTCTTGATCATCTTCATGTTAGCGTCGAAACGGGGCTGGAAGCCGATGGACAAGGTTACACCGGGGTTAGCCTTTTCGGTCTTGCAGATCTCCACTGCCTCGTCAAGCGTGACGCACAGGGGCTTCTCAAGCAGGACATGAACGCCGTGGTTCATTGCGTAAATTGCGGGGCCTGCATGCTGACGGTTGTAGGTGCAGATGGAAACTGCATCACACATGCCGGAGTCGATCAGCTCACGGTCGGAGTTGAAATAGGTCACGTTTTCGAGACCGTATCTCTCGATGAATTTCTGTGCCTTGCCGGGAATGATATCAGCAGCGGCAACAATCTCAACATCGGGCTGCTTGAGATAGCTGCTCATGTGAGCTTCCGCAATCCAGCCGCAACCGATAATACCGATGCGGATCTTCTTGGAAGTATCGAAGGTTCTCTCCTCTTTGCCGCCGGCGGCATTGGGATTCAGCTCGATAGAACTTGTTTCTGCCATTTTTATGTACCTCTCTGAAAAGTTGGCTTCGTATAGGAAGCCTGATTGTGGTCAGTATATCACAAACGGTGTGAATTTGCAACCGTTTTTTGAAAATTTCACATAACTTTTCACACCGAATTTCCGAAAAACGGAGTTTTCCGCCCCGCAAAGTGCCGATGCACGATAAAAATGCGGAAAAACTCTTGCAAATAACGCGCCAATCGTTTATAATAGAAGAACATATCGTGCTTCGGTTGCGCATCGCCGCATCCGAACACCTTCAATTCAGCAAAATATCCGCACAGGAAAGACCCCTGACAGAATTACAGAAAGGATGGACTGTCCGATCCTTCGGGCATCCGCGTCAAATAAAGTATGCTATCCGGTTTGAAAAACTTTATTATCACATTCTGCGCCTCGGTTCTGATATTCGGACTGATCGCCTATTTCGTGGTGTCGGGTGTGAACCGCGCCATGGCGGTGCCGTCAACCGAGCCGACCAATACGCAGACCCCGTCCTCCGACAATACCGCCGACACCTCCGATTCCGGCACCGTCACGATCGATCCGGATCAGACGACGGACGACCGTGTGCTGACCGTTTTACTGGTGGGCACGGACTATCAGTCCAAATTCACCGATTACGACAGCGATGCCATCAATCAGGGCAACACCGGTTTCCCGTATCAGCCCCGCCCCGTGACCGCCGACTCCATCATGCTCATCCGCATCAACAAGAATTCCGGCACCTACATCTTCTCTTCCATTCCCTCCAACACAAGAGTGCTGGTGGACGGCGCTTACGACACGCTTGGTTCCCTGTACGAATCCAAGGGCATCGATTTTCTGCGCCGCAAGGTCATCGCACTCACGGGCTGTAATATCGAATACTACGCGGCGGTCTCCATAGAGTCCTTCGCGCAGATCATAGACAAGGTGGGCGGTGTGTATTTCACCGTTCCCACGGGCATGTACTACAACGATCCCAACGAGGATCCGGACAATCCCATCATCGACATTTCCCCCGGAGCGCGCACCCTGAGCGGCAAAGAAGCCGCCGCCATGTTGCGCTACGTTTCCTATCGAGACGGCAACCGCTCCCGCATGGATCTTTCGATCAGCTTTGCGCAGGCGGCGCTCAAACAGCTCACAAACGGGCAGAATATCTCCAAGCTGGACAGTCTGTTCACGCAGATCGCTCCCCTGCTTGAGACCAATCTCACCGTCAACGTATTGACGGCGAACAGCGATCTGCTTGCCGCCTACCAGGAATTCAAGCCCATCAGTCTCACCTACCCCGGCGCCGCGCTCACACAGGACGGCGTTATCTATTACGAGCCGGATATCGCGCAGGCGGTCAGCCTGTTCCGTTCCTATAAATAAACCAGATCAGGAGTTATCATCATGATGCAAGCAAAAGAAAAAACAATGGAAAAAATCGTAGCCCTGTGCAAAAACCGCGGCTTCATCTTTGCCGGTTCCGAGATTTACGGCGGTCTGGCGAACAGCTGGGACTACGGTCCTCTGGGCGTGGAGTTCAAGAACAACGTAAAAAAAGCATGGTGGCAGAAGTTCGTGCAGGAATCCCCTTATAACGTGGGTCTGGACTGCGCCATCATCATGAACCCCAAGACGTGGGAGGCATCCGGTCACCTGGGCGGATTTTCCGACCCGCTGATGGACTGCAAGGTGTGCCGCACCCGTCACCGTGCCGATAAGCTCATCGAGGACTACGTCGCCGCCAACGGGCTGAACGACAACCCCGCCGGCTGGACAAACGAGCAGATGTCCGACTACATCAAGGAAAAGCATATCACCTGTCCGGACTGCGGCTCGGGCGACTTCACCGATATCCGCAAATTCAACCTGATGTTCAAGACCTATCAGGGCGTCACCGAGGATTCCTCCTCCGAGCTGTATCTGCGCCCCGAGACCGCACAGGGTATTTTCGTCAACTTCAAGAACGTAGCCCGCACCCCCCGCCGCAAGCTCCCGTTCGGCGTGTGCCAGATCGGCAAGTCCTTCCGCAACGAGATCACCCCCGGCAACTTCACCTTCCGCACCCGCGAATTCGAGCAGATGGAGCTGGAGTTCTTCTGCCGTCCCGGCACCGATCTGGAATGGTTCCGTTACTGGAAGACCTACTGCGCGGAATTCCTCTACAGTCTCGGCATGCAACGCGACAATCTGCGTCTGCGTGACCATGACCCCGAGGAGCTGTGCTTCTATTCCAAGGCGACCACCGACTTTGAGTATCTCTTCCCGTTCGGATGGGGCGAACTGTGGGGCATTGCAGACCGTACCGATTACGACCTCTCTCAGCATCAGAAATTCTCGGGCGAGAGCA
>CABUHM010000147.1:0-4295 GCA_902491355.1 uncultured Eubacteriales bacterium | reverse complement strand
TTGGCATCCGCATCGGGATGGACGAGATATCTTCTCATTCCCGTGTCGGCACTGCTCGGATGGTTCATCATTTCCGCCGAGCCGGCAGTAGCGGTGCTGGAAAAGCAGATCGAAGAGGTCAGCGCCGGCGCCATTTCGGGCAAAGTCATCAAGCGCAGTCTTTCGGTCGCGATCTCCCTTGCCATGGCGCTTTCCATGCTTCGCGTGGTCACGGGGATCTCCCTGCTGTGGTTCCTGATCCCGGGATATGCCGCCGCACTTGCCATGTCCTTCTTTGTACCCGACATTTACACGGCGATCGCGTTTGACTCGGGCGGCGTTGCGTCCGGTCCCATGACCGCCACCTTCATGCTTCAGCTCGTGATCGGCGCCTGCTCGGCGACGGGCGGCAGTGTCCTGCGGGACGCCTTCGGCTTGGTGGCAATGGTCGCCATGCTGCCGCTCCTCTCCATTCAGACCGTTGGCTTCTTCTATGAGCGCAAAAACCGCGCCGAAGCTGCCGCCGCACCGGTTTACGGAGATCTGGACATCGTGGAGCTGTGGGAGGAGGATGCCGCATGAATTACGTGATTTCCGTGGTGTCGCGTCAATCGCTTCCCACGCTGACTCAAATCCATGACGAACTGGGGATTCCCCTTGCCGTGACCCTGCACGGGCACGGCACGGCGGTGCAGAGCATGCTGGAGCTTTTGGGCATCGACTCGGCTTCGCGGCGCGTCGTGATGGCGGCGGCGAACGAGGAAAAGACCGCCGCACTGATCCGCGAAGCCAAACGGCGCCTGTATATCGGCGTCCCGGGACACGGCATCATTGTGTCTGTCCCCATGAAGAGTATCGGAGGAGGGAGAACCTTGAGTTATCTGAACGGCGGGGAGATGCCCGCACAACGCAAGCCGGAGATCAACGGCACCTATGAGTTGATCGTCGCCATTGCCAACGAGGGCAGAACCGATACGGTCATGAACGCTGCACGCTCGGCAGGATGCTCGGGCGGCACCGTCCTGCACGGCAAAGGAACTGCACCCGAGGGCGCGGAGCGCTTTCTGAACGTGTCCATCGCCACCGAAAAGGAGGTCATCCTCATCGTGGCGAAGCGGGAGCAGAAGGCACAGATCATGAGGGCGGTGCTGGAAGCGGCAGGCCCCGGAACAC
Organism: uncultured Eubacteriales bacterium; assembly: GCA_902491355.1. Lineage (GTDB taxonomy): Bacteria > Bacillota > Clostridia > Oscillospirales > CAG-272 > UMGS2055. Next base: position 3,143 of record CABUHM010000147.1, on the reverse strand, counting down.
CGGCGGGAACCGTTCTGTTTTCCCTGCCCGTGACCGACGTTGCGGGCTTCGGCTTGTTTGACGAAAAGGATCAGTAAGACCGCAGTCACATCGAAAGCACCGACAAACCGCAAAATATGCACATGATAACGGGGCAAGCCCTGTCACGGCGACCTCCTTTTCCCAGCGGCAATGACTGCCGACGCGGGAGAAGGAGGTCGTTTTTTTGCCGCGGGGGACGGAGCGGCGCGCCGTGTGCCGCAATACGTCGTTTTGTGTCGGTTGCCGTCGAACGATTGGCAGGGTATGTTTTTGTCGAAAGCATTTACAGCGCGCCGCAAAAATGGTAAAATTTTCCATATCAAGGGTGACAAGCCGATAACATATGTCACCCGAAAGGCGGTGTACCATGAAACGGATTCTATTTCTGTGTGACAGCTTAGAGGCGGGCGCGGAAGCCGAGCTTTGCGTCCGACTTGCCAACCTGTGTCCGGACGGATACGAGGCGGCGATCTGCACGCTGTCGGGAGGTGCTCTGCGGGAGACTGTGCGGCGGGGGATTTTGTGCCGCACCGTATTCCGCCGCCCCCATACGCTGATCTCGGCGCTCTTCCATCGCGCGCCGCCCTCGCAAGCCGCGCGGTTTTGCGGCATTCCCGATGCCGATATCACGGTCGCCGTGGGGGACGGACTGTGCGCGCGTCTGCTCTGCGGTCTGCCCGATACCCGTCGGGTGCTCTATCTTCTGCACGACCCCGCCGAGCACAGCGATGCTCCCCTGCGGCGCGCCGAGCGGCGGTATCGGGATGCCGATGTCGTTCTGTGCGCCTGTACCGCGGCATGCTGGCACGGTACGGCGAGCTGAGGCAGATGCGGGTGGCGTATCCGCCTGCGTCCGAGCGCCGTCTGCTTCGGATGCTCCATCGCGGCATGGGCGTGGCGCGCAATGAGCGCGGGTGCTTCGTGGCTCTGAGCGACGGCGTGCACGAATTCGGTACGCGCATATTCGAGGTTGTATCCCTTCTTCTCCCCGACCATCCGGATTTCCGCGTCTGTCTGATCTGCCGCTCCGAGGAACGGGATGCCCTCCTGCAGGAGGTACAGAACCGTGAGTTGGAGGCACATGTGGCGGTCTTCGGTGAGGCGGACAACCCCTATCCGCGCATTGCGGCATCGCGCGGCGTCATATTTTGCGAGCCGTGCCTGTCCCTCGGGTATCTGGCGGCGGATGCCATGCTCCTGCATGTCCCCGTGTTTGCGCCCCGCTACGGTGTGGCACGGGAACTGATACGCGACGCCTGTCACGGCTGTCTGTGCGACAACTCCGCATCGGGACTGGCGCGCGGCATTGCCGCATATCTCGACGGCGACACCGACTGGAATGCCGACTGCGCCGCTCGCCGTGCCCGCGCATTTTCGGACGGCGCGTGCATGGATTCCATCATTATGACCGAACGTGAAAAGGAGGCCGATTGTATATGACCGAAGCTGATATCTGCGTCATTGTTCCCGTTTTTCGGGATTCCGTGGGCACGGAGGAGCGCCTTGCCGACATCGCCGCCCAGTCCATGGGGCGCTTTCTCTGTCTGGTGACGGACAACGCCCCGTCAACCGAAGCGCCGTACACTGTCGACATCCCCCTGCCCGACGAACGGTTCGTTCTGCTCCGCACGGACGGCGTCAACGAAGCCCGTGCCAAAAATACAGCGCTTTCGCGTGTGACACAGCCGTGGGTTCTCTTTTTAGAGAAAGGCTCCCTTCTGCCCACTGCCTTGGAGGGTCTTTGGGAAGCGGCGTCGGTGTCACGTGCCGACCTGGTCTATTCGGGCTGGTACGAAAAGCGGCGGGACGGCTCCTTCTCCGACCGTGCATTTCCGTATGACGGTGCCATGGATGCCGCCGACCTGACCGACAGGCTGATCCTTCCGCTGTGCTGTGAGCGTTATCGGGCAGGCGGACGGCAGATCCCGTCGATTTGGGGCGCGGCGGGTCATGCGCTTCTCCGCACGCAGGCGATCGCGCGCACGGGTGTATGCTTCCGTGAGGATGTGCCGAACAGCGCCCTTTGGTTCGACCTTGACCTGCTCTTCGGCGGTGCGCGCGCCGCCTGTGTGCGGGACTGCTTACACGTTTTGCCGCAGGAGTCGCTTTCGTGGCGCGAATTTACCCGTTTCCACGAGGCGCTGTGGGACGATCTTTGCAGTCGCGGCATCTCCCGCGCCGCCCAATATCAGCTCCGCGCCCAGCTTTGGCACCGTGCGCGCGCATGTCTGCGGGACGTCAGTCTTACCGCAGAGGAGCGCCGCGCCATTCTTTCCGACCCCGTACTCCGTCTTTACTGCCGTCACCCCCGCGGTCTTTCCTTCCCCGAGCGGCTCTCGGCAAAGCTCTTTCTCCCCGGCATTCAAGGTGTCCTACGCGGAGGTATGCGAAGAGACGCGCGGGGCGCCGGGGATACGGGGGATACGCGGGGAGCTGCCCCGAACCCCGCCAAAGGACCTTTTGGGAAAGGTCCTTTGGAATCCCCAAAACCTTTTGAGAGGGTCATGGGAAAGGTTTTGACCTACGAATGGGCGACAGCGGAAAAGCAGGCGTTTGTGCAGGGAAAGCGGTCTTGATTTTGTCTGATCGGTTGATATAGAGCGGGCGACCAGTGGTCACCCGCTCTTTGTTTTTTGCACAGACAAAACCAAGACGCAAGGCTCTTTTGTGCAAAGGGAGCGGTCAGCGAAGCGACTGCGGGGTCACGGACATATTCGGGCTGCGTCGCGGCATCGTTACCCGCCGTACACGGGCGGCGCACCGTTTTTGGCAAAAATATGTGAAAAAGTAAAAAAATTACCGTCAAGCCTTGATTTATCCAAAAAAATGCGGTATACTAAACGTTGGAAATCATTTTATATTTCGTAAAGGAGTATATACTATGTGCAATGAAGATTACGGCTACACCGTTTCCGCAGAAGTTGCCGAGATGTGTACCGTTGCCAAGGGTCCGAAACACGGTCCGGCTCCGATTCCGGAGGAAGGCAGATGGGTAAAGGCTTATGAGATCAAGGATATCAGCGGTCTGTCCCACGGTATCGGCTGGTGCGCACCTCAGCAGGGATGTTGCAAGCTGACCCTGAACGTAAAGGACGGCGTTATCCGCGAAGCTCTGGTGGAAA
>CABUHM010000146.1:0-4318 GCA_902491355.1 uncultured Eubacteriales bacterium | reverse complement strand
CGTGGATCGGTGCCGAAATTCGAGGCACATCAATGGGTACAGAAAGCTATTGGCTGTCGGTCGCAAAATCGAAAGGGTAAGAAAATATGGCATTCCAAATCGGGGGTTCGATGAAGCCTTTCGACAAGAAAGTGTGGCTCTCTTCACCGACCATGCATGGCGAAGAACTCAAATACATGACCGAGGCATATGAAACGAACTGGATGTCCACAGTCGGTGCAAACATCAATGAGGTGGAACGCATCGCCGCCGAAAAAGCGGAAATGAAATATGCGGTTGCTCTTTCGGCTTGCACCGCGGCGTTGCATCTTTGCGTAAAATCCGCCGGTGAAAGGCTGTACGGAAAGCCTGCCATCAGTCACGGCGCGTTGGAGGGCAAGCGTGTATTCTGCTCCGATATGACCTTTGACGCAACACTGAATCCCGTTGTTTATGAGGGCGGCATTCCGGTGTTCATCGATACCGAAGCGGAAAGCTGGAACATGGATCCCGTCGCGCTGGAAAAAGCATTTGAAATATACCCCGACGTAAAGCTGGTCGTGTGCGCCGAGCTGTACGGCTTTCCCGGACGCATTGATCTCATTAAGCAGATTTGTGAAGAGCACGGCGCACTGCTCATCGAGGATGCCGCCGAAGCAATGGGCGCAACGCTGAACGGGAAGCAATGCGGTTCATACGGCGACTATTCCGCAATCAGCTATAACGGCAACAAAATCATCACCGGTTCCTCCGGCGGATGCCTGCTCACAAATGATGCGGAAGCGGCAAACAGGGCGCGCAAGTGGTCGACACAGGCGCGTGAAAACGCCCCGTGGTATCAGCACGAGGAAGTCGGCTACAACTACCGCATGAGCAACGTGGTCGCCGGTGTTATCCGCGGTCAGTATCCGCATTTGGAAGAACACATCGCACAGAAAAAGGCAATATATGAGCGATACCGCGACGGACTTCGCGATCTGCCGATTCATATGAACCCGATTGTTGACGGTGCCGAGCCAAACTTCTGGCTGTCCGCTCTGATTATTGATAAGGAATATATGTGCAAACAGATCAGAGACGATTCCAAGGCGCTTTACATAAAAGAAAAGGGCAAGACTTGCCCGACTGAGATTTTGGAGACGCTTGCAAGCTTTAACGCCGAGGGCAGACCGATCTGGAAGCCGATGCATATGCAACCGATGTACCGCATGCACGAAGCGATCGGTCGGGAAGGAACACTCCGTTGCCGTACAAATGCCTATATCGCAGGCGGCGTGACGGATGTGGGGGCGGATATATTCGAGCGCGGTTGCTGTCTGCCGAGTGATAATAAAATGACTGCCGATCAGCAGGAACGGATCATTGAAATCATTCGTGCTTGCTTTGAATGATTTATACATAGGAGTGCCGAATGTACGCAAAGCTTTGGAAACGGCTCTTTGATTTTATATTATCGTTTATTGCGATTATAGTGTTTTCGCCCATACTTTTGATTCTGACTGTTGTCGGTGCGATTGCAATGCGCGGAAATCCGTTTTTCACTCAGTTAAGACCGGGCAAAAAAGGCAAGGATGGCAAAGAGAAGATATTTCGTCTTATCAAGTTCAGAACAATGAGCAATAAGCGGGACAAAGACGGAAATCTGCTTCCCGATGCAGAGAGACTGAACGGGTATGGAAGGCTTCTCCGGAAAACTTCGCTTGACGAGCTGGGCGAGCTTATCAACATAGTGAAGGGCGATATGGCAATTGTGGGACCGCGTCCGTTGCTGATCAGGTACCTGGATCGCTATTCGGAAGAACAGCGGCATCGCCACGACGTTCGGCCCGGCCTTACGGGTTACGCTCAGGCACACGGAAGAAATGCCGTCACATGGGAAGAGAAATTTGCAATGGATGTTTGGTATACCAAGAACATTACGTTTTTGGGCGACATCAGGATTATTCTCGATACGATGAAAGCGGTACTGAAGCACGAGGGTATTTCTTCCGGGACATCGGCGACGATGGAAGAATTTATGGGAAGCGCAGAGGAGACTTTGATAAAATGAAAGATCTGATCATCGTTGGCGCAGGCGGCTTCGGTCGTGAAGTGGCTTGGCTCGTTGAGAGAATAAACCAAAAGAACGGGACGTGGAATTTGCTTGGCTATCTTGACGACGGCGAAGAAATACAAAACAAAACGATAAATTCATATCCCGTGCTCGGGACGGTGGATGACGTCGGAAAATTTCCTGATGCATATTTTGCGGTTGCGATCGGTTCGGCGTCGGCTCGTTCCCGGATTGTTGACAGAGTATTTTCCCGTGAGCCGAATGCAAGGTACGGGATCTTGATCGATCCTTCCGTGGAGATGTCTGATTCCGTAAAAATTGGCGACGGCTCCATTATATGCGCTCATACGATCATGACCGTTGATATCACGATCGGAAGGCACGTGATCGTTAATCTCGATTGTACGATAGGTCATGACGCTGTCATAAATGATTTTGTCACGGTATATCCAAGCGTCAACATTTCGGGCAATACAGAGGTCGGCGGTGCATCGGAGCTTGGAACGGGAACGCAGATCATTCAGGGAAAGAAGATCGGCACAGGGTCGATCGTCGGAGCAGGTGCGGTGGTTGTTAGGGATATCCCCGAGAAGTGCACTGCCGTAGGCGCTCCTGCAAAACCGATAAAATTTTTTGACTGAGGTTCACAGATACATATTGCTACAGTGACGGTAATCGGAGTAACGGGTACGATGGGGGCAAATATTGCCGGAATATTTGCCGCATTCGGAAACGCGAAGGTTTACTGCGTCGGAAGGGATATTGAAAAGGTCAAAAAGACAATTCCCGGAATTGTCCTTTCCGTTAAGGCGGACAGTATGGAAAGCAGGCTGACGGCGGCGGATTTTCAGATCTTGAGAAGTGCGTGGCCGAATCTAATCTGATCTTCGAAAGCTCCGCAGAGAATATCGACGTTAAGAAAATGATCGCATCACGCGTCGGCGCGTCGATGAAAAGCACTGCGGTTTCCTGCACGGGTACATCCGGCTTATCGATCAATGACATTGCACAGGCGTATCCCGAGAGAGTGCGGAGCCGTTTCTTTGGCGTTCATATGTTTAATCCTCCGTACAGTATGTCGCTTTGCGAATTTTCCGTTTCCGAATATTCCGATCCGGTCGGTGCCTCGGGAGCAAGGATGCTTTTAGATCCGTATAAGCAGGTCACGGGTACTGCGGGGAAATACCAGATCGCGGGCGCAAAGGACGCCAGGATGTTAAACATCGGCGGGAGCGCAACCATGTGTACATAGTGGGAATGGATAGATGAAAATATTATTTCTTACCTTGCTAGACTTTGATTCATACAGTGAGCACAACATCTATTGCGATCTGCTACGCGAGTTTATCGGGCACGGGCATGATGTTTATTGTATATCTCCGTCGGAAAAGCGATTTGGTAAAAAGACTCATCTTGAGGAGAACGGGCATCTGCTGAAGCTGAGAGTCGGAAATATGCAAAAGACCAATATCATCGAAAAGGGTATTTCGACGTTGACGATCGAGCCTCGGTTCAAAGCCGCTGTCAAGAAATACTTTTCAAAGGTCAAATTTGATTTCGTTTTGTATTCCACCCCGCCGATTACGCTTTTGAGTGCGATCAGATATGTCAAACGACGCGATTCCGCAAAAACGTATCTTTTGCTTAAGGATATATTTCCGCAGAACGCTGTTGATCTCGGAATGCTTCAAACGTCCTTCGTCAAGGGTTTGCTGTATCGCTACTTCCGAAGCAAGGAGAAAAAGCTCTACGCGATTTCCGATCGGATCGGCTGCATGAGCCGGGCAAATGCCGATTATCTATTGAAGAATAACCCCGAACTCAGTCCGGAAGCCGTTGAAATCTGCCCGAACGCCATAGAGGTGCGGGATATGCGCCTTAACCATGATGAGAAACTTGAAATGCGCCGGAAATACGGTATTCCGACCGATAAAAGCGTGTTTGTTTACGGCGGCAACCTTGGTAAGCCGCAGGGAATCCCGTTTGTGATCGATTGCCTTCGCGCGGCGAAAAATATTGAAAAAGCGTACTTCTTGATTGTCGGAGACGGAACTGAGTACGAAAAACTCGAAGCATTCGTTAATAAAGAAGCACCTTCAAACGTGAGACTGATGAAAAGATTGCCGAAGGACGATTATGACAGGATGATCGTAGCTTGTGATATCGGAATGGTTTTCCTTGATCATCGATTTACGATTCCGAATTTTCCGAGTCGACTGCTTGCCTATATGCAAGCAAAATTGCCGATATTGGCTGTAACAGATCCAAATACAGATGTAGGTAAGG
>CABUHM010000145.1:0-4345 GCA_902491355.1 uncultured Eubacteriales bacterium | reverse complement strand
AATGCATGAATCGGGACGAGCGCGCCGCATTGCAGTTAGAGCGTTTACAGGCAACCGTGAAGCGGGAATATGAGAACGTACCCCTGTATCGGGAAAGAATGCAGGCAAAGGGTATTGTCCCGGAGGACATCCGCTCTCTGGACGATTTGCGCTATCTTCCCTTCACCAACAAGACCGATCTGCGCGATCAGTTCCCCTTCGGGCTTCTTGCCACGCCGAAAAGCGAGATTGTGCGCATTCAAGGCTCCTCGGGCACCACAGGAAAGCCCATTGTTTCGGGCTATACCGCGCACGACATTGACGTATGGTCCGAAATGGTCGCGCGCGCATTGGCGGCGTCAGGCGCAACCGGGCAGGACATCGTTCAGGTGGCATACGGTCTCGGACTGTTCACGGGCGGCTTGGGTGCATTGCAGGGCGGCAATCGCATCGGTGCCATGGTCATCCCCATGTCAAGCGGCAACACCCAGCGTCAGATCATGATGATGCGCGAGCTTGGCTCCACCATCCTGTGCTGTACGCCCTCTTATGCCATTTATCTCGGAGAGACCGTTCGGGAAATGGGTCTGGATCCGGCGAAGGATCTCAAGCTCAAGGCAGCGATTTTCGGTGCCGAGCCGTGGACAGAGGAAATGCGCCGTCATTTGGAAAACGTGCTCGACATCGACGCACTGGACATCTACGGTCTGACCGAGATCGCGGGTCCGGGTGTCGCATTTGAGTGCAAGGAGAAGAACGGCATGCACGTGAACGAGGATCACGTGATCGTGGAGATCATCGACCCCGTGACCGAAGAGCCGCTTCCCGCAGGACAGCCCGGTGAGCTGGTGTTCACCACCATCACCAAGGAGGGCATGCCCATGCTCCGCTATCGGACGCATGACATCTGTACCGTTTACGACGATCCCTGTCCCTGCGGCAGAACCACCCGCCGTATGGGTCGCATCACGGGCAGAACCGACGATATGATCGTGGTGCGCGGCGTGAATGTGTTCCCCAGTCAGATCGAATCGGTACTGGTGGAAATGCCCGACGTTTCCCCGCATTACCTTTTGGTGGTTGACCGCGTCAACTCCACCGACACCCTCGAGGTGCGCGTGGAAATGACCGAAGCCATGTTCTCCGATACCGTAGCTCACATCGAGCAGTTGCGCCGCCGGATCGGCGAGCGCATCAAATCGGTGGTCGGCATCACCGCCACCGTCAACTTAGTAGCTCCCAAGTCCATCCCGCGCTCCGAGGGCAAGGCAAAACGCGTGATCGATAACCGCAAGTTAATATAAAGTGAAGGAGGACCCCATCATGATGAAACAGATTTCCGTCTTTTTGGAAAACCACAACGGCTCCCTGGTGGAATTGACCTCTATTTTTGCCGAGGCAGGCATCGACATTCTGGCGCTGACCATCGCCGACACCGAAAACTTCGGCATCGTGCGTTGCATCATCGCCGAGGAAAAGCTCCCCGAGGCGACCGCGCTTCTCACCGAAAACGGCTATACCTCGCGCATCAATCACGTCATCTGCATTTCAGTTCCCGATCATGCAGGCGGACTGCATGACGTCCTCACGCTTTTGCAGGGTGCGGAGATCGGCATCGAGTACATGTACTCCTTCGTCCGTCCCACAGCGCAGAAGGCGCTCCTGATCCTGCGTCTGAGCGACAACCGCCGTGCCGAGGAGCTGTTTGCACAGAACGGGGTGGAAATGCTCACCCTGCCCGAGATCAAACACTTGTCCGATCCGCGCGGCTGATTTTATGCATGATCCCGCTCGGAGTTCTCTCTCCGTGCGTCCCCGAAATTCAGGCTATACAGAATGGAGAAATGAAAATGACACAGAACAGAAACGAAATTCCCGCAAAGTACAAGTGGGACACCCGCGCCATTTATCCCACCCGTGAGCAGTTTGACGCGGATTTTGCGCAAGCCGAGCAGGACTGCGAGGCATTTACCCGACACAAGGAGACCCTGACCGCCTCCCCCGAGGGTCTTTACAACATGCTGTGCGACTTCTTTGCCATTCAGCGCCGTATCATGAAGCTATATGAGTACGCCGCACGAAACTTCGATGTGGACACCTCTCAGAACGAGTGGCAGGCTGTGCAGGGCAAGGTCGCCGATCTGTTCCGCAAGTTCGGACAGGCCGCCTTCTTCGTCAACCCCGCCGTTCTTGCAGTGGGCGAAAAGAAGATCCAAAAGTGGATGAAGGACGACCCCCGCCTTTTGGAGTATGAACGCGCATTGCACGACATCCTCCGCTATGCTCCGCACATTCTGGATGCTGAGGGCGAAAAGTTCTTTGCGACCGTCAATCTCTGCCTCGGCTCCCACGATGAGATCTACGGCGTTTTCAAGAATGCCGATCTGCGCTTCGGCACCATCCGCGGCGAGGACGGAAAGCAGATGCAGTTGACCGATTCCAATTACGTCCCCTGCCTGATGAGCCAGAACCGTAGAGTGCGCCGCGCCGCATTCAACAAGCTGTACGAGACTTACGGACAGTTCCGCAACTCCTTTGCCGGCTTGATGAACGGCTTTGTCCGCGAAAAGACTACCGTGGCAAGCCTCCGCAATTTCCCGAACAGTCTGGAGGCATCGGTCTTTGCCGATGAGGTCCCGTCGAATATCTATAACAACCTCATTTCCACAGTCAACGAAAATCTCGGCGTCCTGTACGATTACTACGATCTCAAGCGCGAGGTTCTCGGTCTTTCCCATTTGCACCTGTACGATGTATATGCACCCATGGTGAGCGAGGCAAGCAGAAGCTACTCCTTTGAGGAAGCCGTGGATACCGTGCTGCGCGCCCTCTCCCTCCTCGGCAAGGATTACACCGATACCCTGGGCGACGGCATCCGCAACCGCGGCTGGGTAGACGTATACCCCAATCGCGGCAAGCGCGGCGGTGCTTACAGCGCGGGCTGTTACGATACCGAGCCGTATATCCTCCTCAACTACGAGGGCAAGCAGGACGACGTTTCCACGCTGGCGCACGAAGCAGGACACTCCATGCACAGCTACTATTCCCGCCACAACAATCCGCCGCAGACCTCGGAATACACCATTTTCGTAGCTGAAGTCGCCTCCACGGTCAACGAGCTGATCCTGTCCCGCTATCTTCTGTCCCGTGCCGAGAGCAGTGCCGAGCGGCTTGCCATCCTCAATCAGCGCATGGAGACCTTCAAGGGCACACTGTTCCGCCAAACCATGTTTGCGGAATTTGAAAAGGAAATGCACGCCCTCTCCGAGCAGGGCGAGATCCTGACCGCCGACCTTCTGTGCGAGCGCTATTATGAGCTGGTCAAGCGGTATTTCGGCAAGCGCGTCGTCTGCGATTCTCAGATCGCATGCGAGTGGATGCGCATTCCGCACTTCTACTACAATTTCTACGTGTACAAGTACGCCACCTGTATCTCCGCCGCCTCCAGCATCGTTCGCCGTATGGAGGAGCAGGGAGATGCGTATATCGCCAAGTATCTTGACTTCCTCAAGTGCGGCGGCTCCCGCAGTCCCCTGGATTCCCTCAAGGTCGCCGATATCGACCTTACCGATCCGCAGGTCATTCGGGACGCCATCGGCATGTTCGGCGATACCGTGCGTCAGTTCCGCGAGGAATGGGAAGCGGCTAAGAAAAACTGATCTGCCGATCCCTGTACAGATATATAACAAACCGGAACGGTTGCAGGCTCACACAGCCTGCCGCCGTTCCGGTTTCTTTTATATGACATATACTCAGCCGTTTTCCGCCGACTGTAGCCTTGCATGGCGACGCGACGGATGATAACACAAAAGCGCCACAAAGATCATCAGCGCGGTTGCGCAGAGGCTGATGGGGTACACAGCCATGATGGCTCGGAAGCTCTGATACATCGGGAAGACGATCTGGATCCAAAAGATACGGATGCCGCACACACCCGCCGTTGTCAGGACGGCAGGCACAAGCGAAATGCCGAATCCCCGCATGTAGCCCGACATCACGTCGTAGAAAAGGCTGAACAAATGTGCCGGTACAATGTGGATCAGGCGGGTGTAGCCAAGCTCGATGACCGTCGGATCGTCGTTGAACAGGGACAGGAGATTCTTCCCGCACAGCAAAATCAGGGTAATGGCAAGCACTAAGGTGATCATGCCCTCCGCAAGGCAAAGCAGGAGGGTACGCTTGCACCGCTTGATCTTGCCCGCGCCGAAGTTCTGCCCTACAAAAGTGGTGCATGCCTGGCTGAAGGAATTCAGGATATCATAAGTAATGATCTCGATATTGAATGCCGCGCCGGACGCCGCCATGACATCGGTTCCCAGACTGTTGATGGCGGACTGAATGACGATGTTGGAGATCGAGAATACCG
>CABUHM010000144.1:0-4385 GCA_902491355.1 uncultured Eubacteriales bacterium | reverse complement strand
TCGAATCGGCTATCAGTGCAGTGGTTCGCGGCAAGAACATCACAGAGCAAGCGACCGTTGACGCTATGGCTCAGGCAATCGAAGCCGCTATCGCCGCTCTTGAGAAAAAGCCGATTGCGGAGGAGCCGACCCATACCCAGCCGGAAAACAATGACCAATCCCCCCAGACCAACGACGGCGGCAGTCCCACACTGTGGATTACCCTGCTCTTCGTCAGCGGCGGCATCCTGACCGTCGCTTCGGTACGCGGCAGACGTAAAAAATATACGGTGCGGTAAATCGATGTCAACAATGATGACCTGACGGTAAACCCAAAAAGGGGCTGTTAAAAACTCATTTTGAGTTATTTAACAGCCCCTCTCTCCTCTGTTTTCCCGAAACGAGGATTTAAGAAAAAAGTGAAGAGTGAATAAGTAAAATCGGCAAATATCTCGCGATAGATATTTGCCGATTTTGGAGCGGATAACGGGAATCGAACCCGCAGCATCAGCTTGGGAAGCTGAGGTTTTACCACTAAACTATATCCGCATACAGAGAACACAGTCAGTATACCACAACGGGCTGGGAAATTCTACTTTTCATTTGTTAACAAATGTTAAAATTACGTTAAAAATGTGTTTTCTATTGTTATGTATAATAGAAGAGAATCCAAAAATGCGGATACGGGGTACATATTGTGGAAAAGCTGAAAAGACTGTTACAAATCAAAAGCGTGCGGACGATTCTGGTCGCCCTCGGCATTGCGATACTGACTGCGGAGCTGTTTTTCATCTCCCTGTGGATCGGCTTGACCTTTGATCTGCCGTTTTACAACAATCTGCCGGCGGACCCGGTGCAGGCAGGCACGGTCGCTTCCCTGACGACGTCCGACCCCGTCACCGACGACACGCGCGAACCGGACACCACGCCGCAGGACAGCACACAGGGCGATGTGACCGACGTTCCGACCGACATGGACGATATCACCACCGTGCCCGACGTCACCACGACCGATCCCGAGATCGTCAATCCCCCCGAAACCGATGCGCCGATCGTGGAGAAGCCGCGTCCCGTTTACCCCGTCACCGACCGCAAGCTGGTCATCTGCGTCGATCCCGGTCACGGCTATCACGACCCGGGAACAAGCAGTAAGTACCTCGGCAAAACGGTGGAAACATCAACCTGAAGGCAGGGCTTCTGGTGGCGCAAAAACTGCGCGACGCCGGCTTTGAGGTGATCATGACCCATTCGGACGATGTCATTCCGGACAAGTACGAGTCGGTTGACGGCTTATACCGTATGAACCCCTATGCGCGCGAGGACTTTGTGCGGGCGCAGGAGGCGGTGGACATCTTCGTGTCCATTCACTGCAACGCCATCGAGGGTGAAAACGCCGAGCAATTCAGCGGCACCGAGCTGTACTATTATCTGAACAACAACGAGCTGACCCCGGGTTACGCCGAATCCCTGCGCGCCGCCATTTTAGAGGCGACGGGCAGAAACAGCCGTGTGGCGGGTCTGGACTATGACAACGCATACTATGTCAACAAGGCGTTCCCCGTGCCGTCGGTGCTCGTGGAAATGGGATACGTCACCAACCCCGAGGATGCCACCCTCTTAAAGGACGATGCCTTCATCGACAGCATAACCACGGGCATCGCAAACGGCATCACGAATTATTGCCGCCGCGTGATGCAACCCTGACGGAAATCTGTCCGACGCGGGCAAAAAATACATCGCGCCCGCCCATGCGCGCAAAATGCGCCGATGAGCAAAACGAAAAGGAGCCATAGCTTCCCCGTAGGAAAGCGGCTCCTTTTTACGGCACCAAACGGCAATGTGCGGTGCGGCAAGGGCGCATTATCTGCGCTTCTTATACTTCATATGAAAGCACACACAACGGGCGACACACAGGGTAACGCACACCGTCGCCGCAGTGCAGATGGCAACCAAGGGAATGAAATAGTTGCCGGAGCAGGCGACAGACGGCGGCATTTGCGCATGCTCCCGTCCGTAACCCATTTTGATATCATAGTCGAGCCGCAAGCCGGTCTTGTCTTTCTTCATAAAAACCTCCGTACCGCCGGAGCGGATGATCGCGGCGCATAAATGCGCGGGCTTCATGCTTTCAGTATGTCCCGCCGCCCGCGAACCATGCGAAAACGGGGTCATGCAATGATTGGCAAAGCGCATTTTTTCATCAAATTTCATTTTCAAAAATCGAAAGGAGGAAACCGGACATGAACGAATCGTCCCCCGTCACCGTCCTGCACGGCGTGGGTCCCAAGCGGGCGGAACAGCTTGCGCGGCTCGGCATTTTTACCCTGCGCGACCTTTTGTATCATTTTCCGGCTTCCTATCAGGAGCGTGGGAATATTGTCCGCTTGGCAGACGCGCCACGGGACGTCTGTGTGTCGGTGTGCCTGACCGTGGCGACCCGCATGACCACCGCACGTCTCCGCGGCAAAATGACCGTGAGCCGTTTCACCACGTTCGATGAAAGCGGCACATGCGTCGTGACCCTGTTCAACCGACAATTTGCCGCGCAAAAGTATCCCGTCGGCTCGGTGCATCGGTTCTGGGGCAAGGTGGAAACACTGCACAACCGTTACGCCATGACCTCGCCCGACAGCGAAGCGATTATCCCGGGCGAACGGCTTTCGTATTTCGTCCCGCGCTATCCGCTGACGGCAGGACTGTCCCATGCGCAGATGGCGGCGCTGACCGCACAGGCGCTGTCGGCATTCGGAGAGGGTGAACTGAGCGACCCGCTTCCCAAGGCACTGCGGGAGCGCTACCGCCTGCCGAGCGTGCTCTCTGCCCTGCGTACCGTCCATTTTCCGAAAAAGGACGATGACCTGCCTTCCGCACAAAGGCGCTTTCTTTTGGAAGAGCTGTATCCGTACTGTCTCCGTTTGGCGCAGGAAAAGCGAGATGCGGCCGTGCAGGCGGGCATCCCCATGTCCATCGATCCCCGCGCCGACGAGACATTTTTGCACCTTCTCCCCTTTGCTCCCACAGGCGCACAGTGCACCGCCATGCGGGAAATTGCGCACGATATGGCGGCGGACGCACATGCGGGGCATCTGTCTCCCGCCATGCGTCGGATGATCTGCGGAGACGTGGGAAGCGGCAAGACCGTGCTTGCGGCGTATGCGGCATACATTGCCGTAAAAAATGGCTATCAATGCGCCATGATGGCGCCCACCGAAATTTTGGCGCAACAGCATCGGGACACCCTCACCCGCCTGTTCGCACCGCTCGGCATAGAGGTCGCGCTTCTGACCGGCTCCATGACCCCGTCGGCACAAAGAAAACTGCGGGAGCGCATTGCAAACGGTGAGATCCCGCTGGCAGTGGGAACCCATGCGCTGATCTCGGAGCCGACGCGCTTTGCCCGTCTCGGCTTGGTGATCACCGACGAGGAGCATCGGTTCGGCGTCATGCAGAGGCGCGCCCTGGCGGAAAAAGGACAGGACAGCGCCGCGCCTCACATTTTGGTCATGAGCGCCACGCCCATTCCGCGTTCCCTCTCCATGCTGTTGTACGGCGACTTGCAGGTCTCCCGTCTGCGGGAACTGCCGCCGGGCAGACAGCGCATTGACACCGCCGTGATCGACGAGGGCTACCGTGCGCGCCTGTACCGCTTTCTGCGGCGGGAGGCGGAGGCAGGACATCAGATCTATATTGTATGCCCCGCCATCGAGCCGCCCGAGGAGCAGGAGGGCGATGTACCCGCCGATCCCGTCTGCGCCGTGTTGCCCTATACGGAAAAGCTACATGCCGAGGTCTTTCCTGATCTGACCGTGGAAACCCTGTATGGAAGCATGCCGCCCGCACAGAAGGAAGCGGTCATGTGCCGCTTTGCCGCAGGAGAGATCCGCATTTTGGTATCGACCACGGTGATCGAGGTTGGCGTGAACGTGCCCAACGCCACGGTCATGGTGGTGGAAAACGCCGAGCGGTTCGGGCTGTCCCAGCTTCATCAGCTTCGCGGCAGAGTGGGGCGCGGCGCCGACAAGTCCTATTGTATCTATGTGACCGCCTCCAAAAGCCAAACCGTGCGCGAACGGCTTGAGGTTCTGCGCACCTCGCGTGACGGCTTTGAGATCGCGGAAGCCGATCTTCGTCTGCGCGGTCCGGGCGATTTCTTCCCCACGCAGGACGGACTTGTGCGTCAGCACGGCGAATTCCGTTTTCTTGCCCTGTGTGACGACATGGCACTGTTCGAGGAGGTCATGGCATATGCCTATGCGCAGGTATGCCCCGAGCTGTCCCTGCCTGCGGTCGGCGATCCCGCCGCGTTGCAGTAAGCGCTCGGCGTGTCCTTTGCCGCTTCGGGATCGGAGGTTAGCGTGAAAGAAATAAACAGCGCACCACCGAACAGGCATAGCAAAAAAAGCCCT